>DAIQNC010000284.1:0-5656 GCA_036788655.1 Ktedonobacteraceae bacterium | reverse complement strand
AAACCCTGGCGGCTCTTGACGCCTACAAGAGATGAGAGCGGAGGATTCAAGGGAGGATCCACTTTTGGCAAACGTCATTTCTATGAAACAGCTTCTGGAGGCTGGTGTACACTTCGGACACCAGACCCGTCGCTGGAATCCAAAGATGCAGCAGTTCATCTTTATGGACCGCAACGGCATCCACATTATCGACTTGCAACAGACCGTTGCACGCTTGAACGATGCGTATAAGTTCGTTGAGCAAATTGCGGCTGAAGGCGGCACTATTCTCTTCGTCGGCACCAAGAAGCAGGCGCAGGAGGCTGTCGCGGAAGAGGCCAAACGCTGTGGCATGTATTATGTCAATCAACGCTGGCTTGGTGGAATGCTGACGAACTTCCAGACCATTCAGTTACGCATTCGCTATCTACGCGAGCTTGAGGCCCGTCGTGACCGGGGCGATTTCGAGCGTCTTCCCAAAAAAGAGGTGCAGAAACTTCAGGACGATATGAATCGCCTGGAGCGCATTCTGGGCGGCATCAAGGATATGCGTCGCTTACCAAATGCCATCTTCATCATCGACACGCACAAGGAGCGCACGGCTGTTATGGAGGCATTGCGTCTGGAGATTCCTATTGTCGCACTCGCCGATACCAATAGCGATCCCGACGAAATGGATTATCCCATTCCTGCAAACGATGATGCCATCCGTGCCGTTCGCCTGTTGTCCGCAAAAATTGCCGATGCAGTTATCGAGGGACGCCGCGAATTAGAGGCACAGCAGAAGGATACCGAGGCAGTAGAGGGCGAAGAGCCTGTGTCGATTGACATTGAGACGACTGCACCTGCGAGCGCAACTGAGTCGACAGCACTGACAGCAGCAACCACTGGTGTTCCAACCGAGCCTGATACAACAACAGCTCCAGTTACTGAGAGTGGAACAGCAGCAGAGGCAACTGAAAGTGTGCCAGGTGCTACTTCCGCAGCCGAGACGACAGAGCCAGCATTAGTTACGCACGAGGCGGTCTAAGCGCAACAAGAGCAAAATCACAGGCGGGAGGCGAGAGGCATGAAACCTCTGTCTCCCGCTTCTTCCTGTCATCATGCTTGTGATAAATCACAGCACAACATAGTATGTTGGAATATATCTATAGCCTGAATACAGATTTGTCAAGCACTCAGAACACACAAACGGAGAACAGAAAACGTTGTACTGTTCTCGTGGACTGAGTATCCTATATCAAGAATGAGGAGTAAAGAAACATGGAATCCACGGCAGCCGATGTAAAGAAATTGCGCGAGGAGACGGGCGCGACCTTCGCGGATTGCAAAACAGCCCTTAATCAAGCGAACAACTGGGCCGATGCGGTCAAGTATCTTGAGGCAAGGCGCGACAAGAAGGCCGAGAAGATGGTTACGGCTGGTCGAGAAACCAAAGAGGGTGGAGTTTTCTCTTATGTGCATCATAATCACAGCGTTGGTGTTCTGCTTGAGCTCAATTGCAGCACCGACTTTGTGGCGCGTAGTGAGGGCTTCCGCCATCTTGCTAATGAGCTAGCTCTGCAAATCGCGGGTGTTGCTCCCAAATATGTCAGCTATGAGGATGTTCCTGCCGACGTTCTCGAAGAGACGAAGAAACGCATTCTGGAAGACCCTGCCATTGCTCGTGTGCCAGAAAATCGCCGCGATGATTTTATCAATGGCAAGCTGAAAAAGGAACTCGGCTCGGAAGTCCTGATGATGCAGCCCTTCGTGAAGGATGAGACCATCACCGTTGGTGAAATGGTACGTAAAGCGATTGCGGAGACGGGCGAGAATATCGTGGTACGCCGCTTCAGCCGCTTCAAACTGGGCGAATAGTGGTTCAAGGAATGTAGGATATGAGAAATATCCTACAAGCAAAACGTGGATAAAGGGTGAAGCATGGCAGTAAAATATCATCGAATTCTCCTCAAGTTGAGTGGGGAAGCACTTGGGCCGAAGGGATTTGGTATCGAGGCCCCGACAGTACAACACATCGCTGGTGAAATAAAGCGCATCTACGATCTCGGTGTCGAGATTGCCCTGGTGATTGGAGGCGGCAACCTGTGGCGTGGAGCCGATGCAGCGGCTACAGGGATAGATCGTGGCACTGCCGATTATGTTGGCATGCTGGCAACGGTAATGAATGCTCTGGTGATGCAGGATGCGATGGAGAAGCTCGGTATGAGTACGCGAGTACAAACCGCGATAGAGATGCCGCCAGTTGCGGAACCCTTTATTCGTCGTCGTGCGGTTCGTCATCTGGAAAAGGGACGTATCGTCATTCTTGCCGCTGGAAGCGGCAATCCGTTTTTTACAACGGATACCGCCGCCGCACTTCGTGCCGTTGAGTTGAACGCGCAAGTGTTGCTCAAGGCTACGAATGTTGATGCCATTTATGATGACGATCCACGACGGAATCCGAACGCGAAGAGATTCGACGAAATCAGCTATATGCAGGCTCTCAATATGGGCTTGAAGGTCATGGATAGTACCGCCCTTTCGCTGTGCAAAGATAACCACATGCCGATTATAGTATTCAATCTGCATCAAGATGGCGTATTGGAAGCCATCATGCACGGTGAAAAATATGGTACACTCGTTTCTGACGTGAAAGAACCTGTCCAATAGTTTCAAGAAGGTGACAGGCTGTATTGAGTGTATCACGTTCCATGTTGAGAGCCGCAGTACAGCGTAGCTGATGCGAGCCATAGAAAAAGGAAGTCATTATGGCAGTAGACTTATTGGGCGATGCCGAGCGACGAATGCAGAAGGCAGTTGACGCCCTCAAGCAAGACCTCGCCGCAATCCGCACAGGGCGGGCAAGTTCCGCACTGGTCGAGCGTATCAACGTAGACTACTACGGAACACCGACACCAATCAACCAGGTAGCTACTATCAGTGTGCCAGAGGCACGCATGATTGTGATTCAGCCCTGGGATCGCAAAATGCTGACCGATATCGAGAAGGCCATTCAGAAGTCTGACCTGGGCATCAACCCGAACAGCGATGGTCAGGTGATTCGTTTGAATATTCCGCCGATGAGCGAAGAGCGACGCCGTGACATGGCAAAAACACTTCACAAGAAGCTGGATGAGCATAAGGTCGCGGTTCGTAATATCCGTCGTGATGTGCAGGATAAACTGCGTGACCGTGAAAAGAAGAAAGAAATTCCTGAAGATGAGCTGAAACGTAACGCAGACAAGTTACAGAAGCTCACTGACCGCTACATCGACGAGATGGATAAGGTCGGAAAAAGTAAGGAACAGGAAATCATGGAGGTCTAACACTTGACTAAGATTAACAACCTCTTTTCATCTTTACAGGGTAAAGAGAGCGTTGCTTCGCAGCCACAACCCGTCGCAACTGAGCAACCTCAATCGGGAGTACGTCACCTTGCTATTATCATGGATGGAAATGGGCGGTGGGCAACGAAACGTCATCTGCCCCGTCTGGCTGGACACAAGGCTGGCGTCAATGCCTTGCGCCGTGTTCTCGAAGCAGCCGTTGACGAACACATTGAGATGCTCAGTGTGTATGCCTTCTCAACCGAGAACTGGGGCAGACCTCGCGCTGAGGTCGATGGCTTGATGCGTATCTTCTGGGAGACCATTCGCTCGGATATGGAGAAACTCCACCGTGACGGAGTATGTGTGCGCCATCTTGGTCGTTTGTATGATCTCTCGCCTGATATGCAGAAGGCCGTGCGAGAATTGCAGGACTTGACCCGTAATAATACTCGGATCGGCCTTAATGTCTGCTTCAACTACGGTGGACGTGCGGAATTGGTGGACGCTGTACGTCAGATAATCGCCGATGGTCGCCAGCCCGAAAGCATTACGGAAGAACTTATCGCATCCTATTTGTATACACGCGACCTGCCCGACCCTGATATGGTGGTTCGTACCGCAGGTGAAATGCGGGTCAGCAACTTCCTGTTGTGGCAATCAGCCTACAGCGAATACTACGCAACTCCCACGCTCTGGCCCGATTTCGGACGCGAGGATTTACATGCCGTTCTTGACGTGTATCAGCAGCGACATCGACGTTTCGGGCGCGTACCGGGGGCGAAAGCAGGACAAGAAGCGCGAGAGGCTCAAACCAGATAGCTACTGTGTTCGTAATAGAGAGTAGGATGGTTTTCTCTATCGTCCTACTCTCTATTATGAACTTTTTTGAGCAATAAGGATTGTGTTGTGCAACATACAGGTGAGTCGGATGTAGTTGAAAGCGCAGGGAGCGTGCCGGGAAAAAAGAAATCATCAGTAGGACAACGATTGCTGACCGCAATCGTTGCCATGCCTATTGTTCTCCTTTTTGGCTGGTTTGGCGGCTGGTTCGCTTTTGCGGCGACGTTGATTGTTGTTGTACTTGGTACGATTGAATTGCATAACATGCTACTCCATGCTGGCTATCATCCACTCATCGTGATTAGTTTTGCTTTGAGTATCCTGTTTCTTATCGCGGCTATGTTTCCGCAGCAGCGTCTTTTCCTGCTAGAAATAGGTATCGGTGGTGCGCTCCTCATCTCCTTTCCGTTGCTCTTTTTCCGTGAAAAGCTCGATGGTGCGATGATTGACTGGGCTTTGTCGCTGGCTATGTCTATTTACCTCGGCTGGCCCATGAGCATGTTGCTCTTGCTTCGTGGCTATACACCTGCGAGCATTCATCCTGGTGGAGCTATCTTTACTAGTTTGCTGAATGGAACTTTGATTGTATTTCCGCGTGGCCTGTGGTGGCTGCTCACGGTACTGCTGGGCGTATGGGGTTTCGATGCCGCTGCATTTTTCTCCGGTCGCTATTTCGGACGCCATAGACTTGCGCCGCGCATCAGTCCTGCGAAATCGTGGGAAGGTGTGCTTGGTGGGCTTGTCCTCTCTATTACGGCGGCACTCTTGCTCACCGTTAAGCCTCTAGGTGTTCCCTGGTATCTTGCAGTTATCCTGGGTATCGTGCTTGGCATAGCTGCTGTGGTGGGCGACCTTGCCGAGTCGCTTATCAAGCGGCAGACGCATGTGAAGGATAGTGGACAGATTATGCCCGGTCACGGCGGAATGCTTGATAGAATTGATAGTGTATTGTTCGTTCTCATTATTGTATATTTCTTCGCGCATTTTATAGGCTTATAACCGTAGGGGCGTAATTCTATTACGCCCTCGCGTACATAATGAGGTACAGATAAACAATAGAACACGGCTTTGCTATAATCTGTAATATATGGATGTCAAAAAGAGAATGCGCTACAGGTTGTGGCGTGATTGAATATGCGAAATGCTGGTTTAATAAGATATGACTATAGCTCCGAAGCGTATTGCAGTATTGGGTAGCACTGGCTCCGTTGGTCGTCAGACACTCGATGTGATACGTCAATTCCCAGATACATTTCAAGTGGTTGCGCTTGTGGCGAGAAGCAATGTGGCGTTACTCGCAGAGCAGGTGCGAGAGTTTCGCCCATCACTCGTTGCCTGTTTTGGCGGTACACCTGCCATTGAGCGCAAGGTGAGGGAAGAAATCCCCGATGCTATTCTCGGCGAGGAAGGTTTGATAGCGGCAGCAACGTATCCTGATGTAGATATTGTGGTTGCTGCCACCTCTGGTCTCATCGGCTTACGTCCGACGCTTGCCGCAATTGGTGCAGGTAAGACTATCGCGCTTG
>DAIQNC010000283.1:562-5670 GCA_036788655.1 Ktedonobacteraceae bacterium | reverse complement strand
CACCCCATGTGGTCATTGCCTGTTGCTGGGCTAGGCTCAACCACACGTGAGAACGGGAGTTGGCTTGTCGAGCTAGAGGAATTATGACCACCCCTCAATTCATTACACCCTTCCCCCACCGCTCACGTCCATCGTAATGTGTCAATGTCCATTATTGCACCCGTTCGCATTCAACTTCGGACGGGTGCAATGATAGACACGTGCGTAATTCATTATGCCCCTACGGGTTGCAGGTGCAGAATGACTTGCTCGTAGTCGGGGGCCGTGTTCGGGCTACCACTCGAATACGGGTTGTTCTGGTCGGGCCAGCCTGTGAAATTCTTCGTCGAATACTCGTCGTAGTCCGCTCCTGTCCACAGTGGAATGAAGGGCTGGTTTTCAACGAATATCTTCTCGATACCCTGAATGGCCTGTTTCTGGGCCGTTGCATCCGTCGTCGAAGCGTACTGATTCAGGTAGGCATCGGTCGCAGCATTTTTCCACGCCACGAAGTTGAACTTGCCCTGCCCAATCTGATTGCTATTCAGATACTGGTTATACAGGTAGTAGGGCGTCGGGCCGCCGACCATACCGCAGAACTGTAGCTGATAGTCATACTTACCATCAGTACGTAAGGTGTAGTAGTTATCCTCACCAACCGTAACGTTCTTAATCTCGATGCCAGCGGCCTTTGCTTGATCGGCAATCAACTGGGCTGCTGCGTTCCAGTCGGAATAGGAGTCAACGCTTCTCAACGTGAGGGACACACGCTTGCCATTTTTCTGATAGATGCCGTCGCTACCTTTTGTGTAGCCAGCATCGGTCAGGTATTTATCGGCCTGTGTGACGTTGGCACTTGTTGACAGATTGGCATACTGCGGAGCCAACCAGCTATTTGCAGTGGGGAGAACAAGTCCCGTAATGCTTCCAGGAGGTTCAAGACCTGCCGTTGCCTGAGCCGCAATAGCGTTGCGATCAAGTGCAGCACTCAAGGCGAGGCGTACAGGTAAGCCAGCAGCACCGCCAACCATCGGGTCTTGCTGATTCGTACAAATGGAATACAGGTTGATAGCGTCCATGAACAGGTGATTGTGTGTCGGGTCTTTGGCGACAAAATCCTGCTGCAAGGTTGGCGAGAAATAACCCGCCCAGTCAACTTCGCCCTTCGGCAATGCCAGTTCCAGCGTCGAGTTATCTTTGTACTCTGGATAGCGAATCTGGTCAATTTTCACCTTATCGGCTTGCCAGTAGCCTGGATTTTTTGTGTACACCGCGAGGTCTGTCTGGTACTTGCTCAACGTGAACGGCCCTGTGCCTACAGGTTTGTCGGTCAGATACTTCGTCGGGTCGCCAACCGAGGCAAAGACGTGTTTGGGGATGATATAGACGTGACCTGCAATCGTGACAAGTTCAGGGGGATAGGCTTTTTGAAACGTCATGACGACGGTATTAGCATCCGATGCTACCACGCTCTTGAGATAACTCCACACGCCATTCGTATCGGCGACGGGATACTGCTTCATCAGGTTGAAGGTGAAGGCAACATCATCCGCTGTAAAGGGTTGCCCATCATTCCACTTGACGTTGGGGCGGATGGTGAATGTGACCTGCGTGTTGTCGCTATTCCATTGATAGCTGTTAGCGAGCATGGGGGTGAATGTACCGTCGTTGATATTCACGAAGTAGAGCGTCTCATACACAAGGCCAAGCACACCCGCATTGGGGTGTCCGTTGTACGGATTGAAGCCAGCCTGTGCAAAATCGTAGGACTGCGTGGCGATTTTCAGAACCGTTTGACCGCTCGAATTCTTACTACCACTACCGCTACCACACGCGGTCAGCAGAAGCGAGAAAAGCATAATGCAACTGACTATTATAGCCATTTTGCTGCTTCTCATCCTTGAGAAAAGGGATGCGTTGGGAGCCATAGCAAATCTCCTAACTTTTGTAACTCAGGTTCACAGGTTCAGGGGTTCGGGGATACTGCGACGCCGCTAAAATAAAACAATCCGATGTAAGCAATGGTACATTCTTCTGGTCTATTTGTCAAGATGTCTATACCACTGATATGTTATAATAACGTTTGAGGTTTAAGGTTCATCACTAAGGATGGTCAGGGAGACAAATTCATGCAAGATTACAACATGTCGCTTGAAGAGCAGATCGGACAGGTGCTGGCAATAGGCTTTTTTGAGCCGATGCCGACGCAAGAAACTATCGACCTGATTCAGAAATACCATATTGGCAATATTATTTTCTTCAAGCGTAACATTCAAAATGCACAGCAGGTGCGTGAACTTACGCACTATTTACAGCATCTTGCACACGAGGCAGGGCATCGCCAGCCGTTGCTGATTATGATTGACCAGGAAAACGGCATGGTGAGCCGACTTGGACAACACGTGACGATGTTTCCAGGCAATATGGCTCTCGGTGCGATTGGCTCTGAGCAACTTGCCTATGAGGTTGCGCTTGCCACCGGGCGTGAACTTCACGCACTCGGCATCAACATAAATCTTGCGCCCGATGTCGATGTCAATAACAATTCTGAGAATCCAGTGATTGGAGTCCGCTCCTTCGGTGAAGACCCACAGCTTGTGGCACGCCTGGGAGCTGCAATGGTCAGGGGCTATCATGATGCTGGCGTCATTGCAACACTCAAGCACTTTCCGGGACATGGCGATACTGCCGTTGACTCTCACCTCGCGCTCCCGACACTTCCCTATTCAATGGAGCGACTCGATTCATTAGAGTTAATACCTTTTCAACGTGCTATCGAAGCAGGTGTCGATGCCGTGATGACCGCACATCTCTATCTTCCCCTTCTGCAACAGGACGACATGCTTCCTGCCACGCTTTCCTATACCATCGTGACGCAACTCTTACGGAAACGGCTCGGCTTTCAAGGCGTAGTTATCTCCGATTGTCTGGAGATGCGTGCCGTTTCCGACACAGTAGGAGTAGGGACAGGGACGGTCAAGGCTCTGCAAGCTGGTGTTGACCTTGTGCTAATCTCTCATCACGCTGCCCTACAACGACAAGGCATCGACGCCATACACGCTGCCATTAGGGATGGCACTCTTAAAGCTGAAAGAATACAGGATGCTGCCGAACGTGTGTTACAACTTAAAGCGCGTACTCTCTCGTGGGATACTTTATTAACGCCATCAGATGAGAGCCTTGCTATCATCGGCAACGAAGCACATCAACATTTACGCGACGATGCATATGCACGTTCAACAACACTTGTACGAGATGACAAGCAGCTTTTGCCTCTACATCTACAACCAGAACAGCGGCTGCTACTCCTGTTCCTGCAACCAGCTATCTTCAGTGGAGCCGCTGATAGGGAATTTTCTTATGATGGCTTCATCGAAGCTGTGAAACAGCGTCATTCTAATGTAGATGCAATGATGCTAACGGCGCAGACGATACAGGCGAATGCAGTGGACAATCCGAAACTTCCGCTAGCGATTGATAATGCCGATATAATCATGGTTGTCACGGCAAATGCGAATCAGAACGCAAATCAAGGCAAGATTGTACAGCAACTGCTACACACAGGAAAGCCAGTCATCGGGATTGCCGCTTACAATCCCTACGACTTGCTCGCCTTTCCAGAACTCGGAACATATCTTGTCACCTACGAATACACGCAACCCGCATTTGCCGCCGCCGCCCGTGTCCTGTTTGGTGAGGTGCAAGCGCAAGGGCGACTGCCAGTAAGCATCCCAGGAGTGAAGACCCTTGATTAACTGGTCTTCCTAACTTTGTCTAGCCATGCACGCATATCAGGCTCATGCTCCTCATGAAAGTGATCGAAGACAAGCCTACCACTTAATGGCACTCCTTCCAACCATGCAATGCGTTGAGGGTTGTTGAGTTCATCATCAGGAAATGCGTTAATGGCATCCACCAATTGTTGAAAGACTTCACGCGAATCGCTGAGGACATCAGCTAATGGACGATTCCGATTGGCTTCGTAAATCCAGGCATTGATTTCATTATCGTCCTGCAAATCTGGCGGCCAGGGCGTTGTGAACTCTGATTCGTGATTCAACGTTGCCTGAAGCCTTCTTACTGTCTGGCGTCGCCATCCCGTTAAGTGTGCAACGATATCTTTGATAGACCAGCCACCAGCGACCTCTGGCTGTGTCATATTGGCCTCACCAATATCGTCTAGCAATGCTTGCCAGTAAGCGTTTTCATCGTTCAACTCGCTAATAAGTTGAGCTTTGCTGATAGTGGTTCCCATGCAACTTTCCTTTCATACGAACTGCTTTCGTACTTAATCAAGCTGTTGATGCAAGAACTCGATGGTACGTTCCCACGCAAGTTGGGCAGCTTCGGCGTCATACTCAGGGCGATTCTGCTCAAAAAACCAGTGCTGCGTTCCTGGATACGTAAAGAATGAGGCTTGCTTGCCAGAGGAGCGCAGGTCTTCCTCGAATTGACTGACCGACTCAGGCGGTTCAAATTCGTCATGCTCGGCAAAGTGGCAGAGGTAAGCAGCCTTCGCCTTACTATAGTCCAGTCCAGGGTAAGTGGCATAAAAAGTCACGACTGCGGCGATATCATCGGGCATATTCACCGATGTACCTAGCGCATAGGCTCCTCCCAACGAGAAGCCGATGAGGGCAAGCCTACCGGAACCGCTCGCCAGATATGCCGCATCGTGTTGGCGCAGGAATTGCACTGCCGCAACGGTATCAGCACTCGCCTGCTCATCATCTAATGTCCGAACCAACGAATGCGCTTCCTCGACCTTTGAGGTCGTCTTGCCGTGATAGAGATCGGGAGCGAGTGCTACAAAACCAGCCTCAGCGAGCCGATCACAAACCTGCTGAAACGTCTCAGTCAGTCCCCACCATGCATGTAGAACCACCACACCCGGCCCTTTGCCCTGTTTGGGAACAGCCAGATAGCCAGTGAACGTTGTGCCATTAGCTTGAAATTCTTGCATAGTAGCCTCCTTAAACAACTCAAGAAACGTTGTACTGTAAAAATAATAGCACTTATGTTCTATTTTGTATAGCCTGACTTTCTTGCTATCTGTAGGGGCCTTCATTCATGACGCCCTCGTGTCCGTTCGACGTTTCGTGGTGGGCAAGCAGGGTGTGATGAATCAG
>DAIQNC010000283.1:0-552 GCA_036788655.1 Ktedonobacteraceae bacterium | reverse complement strand
TGGTGGCGAGCATAGTTTCGTGTTGATGACCACAGTGTAGGGGTCTGATTCATCACACCCTGCTTGCAACTTTATCTGTGTTCCAATTTTTTCCTATTCCCATAATAAAGATGATAATTACGCATTACATTCTTCTTGAATTGTCGTCATAAATCACGAAGATAGCTGAAAAAGCCTGGAACTCCAGCTATATGAAAAATCAATGCTCTTTTATGAGAGAAGGCGTCATAAGCTACCTCCTTCAAACGTAAAACAGCTTGATACGCAGGTGACTGGGAAGGTGGGGATGGAAGGTTAAACATCGAGAACCAATCTAAGGCAATACTCTGTATTTCCTTCTCATTTATACATGCTAGCTCCTCTGTAAATTGTGCCATCATGAGTAGTAATGATTCAGTATTGAAACCGTCAGCCCATATTTCTTCTGCACATATATCCGCAAATTTTGATGGAATTTGTGGTCTATATAGCTCTAATATATGGCAAAAATTGTCTACAGCGTCTTGCGAAAAGGTTGAGCTAGGTGGTAAACTGAGGAAAGGAGTGTGAAAC
>DAIQNC010000282.1:0-5680 GCA_036788655.1 Ktedonobacteraceae bacterium | reverse complement strand
GTTGTGTCGTCAACGGCCCTGGCGAGTCGCGTGATGCCGATGTGGGTCTCGCTGGCGGCAAGGGTAAGGGTATCATCTTCCGTAAAGGTGAAGTCATCAGAACCGTGCCGGAAGACCAGTTCCTTGATGCCGTTTTGAAAGAGGTTGCGAGCCTCTTACCAGAGGGAGAAGCGAAGCTCATTTATCCCGAAGGCGGTATCCACGAGGTGGCAGGAACGCATCGTACCCGTGATGAGGGAATGAATTTGCCTATATTGAAGAGATAGTTACAAGGCAACAAAAAATCAGGTAGCGACGAATCGTTACCTGATTTTTTGTTGCCTTGTAACTTGACATAAAAGTGGGCAATACAGAACTCGAATCTGTGACCTCCACGATGTCAACGTGGCGCTCTAACCAACTGAGCTAATTGCCCTTGAACGAGAACAATAATAACATTGCTCTATCAAGTTGTCAAGCATTTTTTCGCAAAAATCAAAATCAGGCTATCCTTCTGGCACTTTGTGACCCATGCTAAGCGTGTAGGAAAGTACCCGCCGCTTTCAAAGTTGTTAATTTTTTGTAAAAGACCCGAACAGATCATATTTTGCCCCATTTTTGCCTTGTGTATTTGAAAAAGTGGATGGTATACTTGCTGATGTGTGGGAAAATTCGGTGGTTAGCTCATCTTATACAATAATGTGCCGATATATTTTAGTATGAATGTATCTTATGTAAAGATATGTCCATGCATACATGATCTTTAGGAAGGTGACGTTCCTATGCTCCCTTCGTCATTAGCGCGTGTTCTCAGAACTGTTCGAGTGCAGAATCGCTCACGTCTGCTTATACACACAATGGGTGTGTGCATCTTGCTGATACTGATAGGTCTCGAACTGGTTCCATTCTTCACGCCTCGTGCTGATGCACAGAGCCATACAAGTCCAACGGTGGATGTGAATTGTCAGCAAGTATCATTCTCATCTGATGGCAACCCATTCCCTATCTGCCCTGGCCCGTTTCCTGCTACCGGGGGAAATTGTGTCTGGTGGGCGTGGGAGCAGTGGCATTTGCTTGGTTATGACTTGCCGCTCAACTGGGGTAATGCCGCAGATTGGGCCGTTGATGCCGAACGCACAGGACTACCTATGGGGACAACGCCGCGTGTAGGAGCTATCGCGGTCTTTCCACGAGCTGATGGCGTATGGGCCTATGGAACGCCGGGACACGTTGCCTTCGTGACCTCGGTCTCTCCCAATGGCATGACCTTCAATGTCACCTATCAGAATTATGGTGATTCCACGCCTATGTATATTGGCACAAATTATAATGTCTCGGTCATCAATCAGCCTAAATTTCAAAACGGTGGCTTACGTTTCATCTATTTCCCACAAATAATCAATCCCACGCTCTTTATGCGTCTCCCCGGAATTGGTTCAACGACACTTGCGGAAATCGCTCAGACGAATCATCTCTATTCTACTACTATTGCATCGTTCGTAGGGGCGCATGTCACACTAGGCATCTCATCGACGGCGGACGAACAGGAATTCAACGCCGACTTTACAGGCGATGGGCATAGTGACCTGTTGCTGTATAATCGCTTGCAGGGGCAACTCGATGTTCTCAGTCTCGGAATGCAACAGAAGGGAACAGCATCACAAACGGCGAAAATAGTAAGCCTCGGAGATGCGACGACGCCTACAGGTAAGTGGGGTTCATCGCTCGAAATACACGTGGGCGATTTTGATGGTTCTGGTCAGTCACAAATTTTGCTGTATGACCGTTCACAGGGAACCATTCAAATCCTGAGCCTGACACCACAATTAACGATTAAGAAACATGCCACACTGAATGGGTGGGGGCCAGACTGGGAAATGTACGTGGGACGCTTCGATGGACAGCGGAGCGGACTGTTTATGTACAAACGCTTTGCTTTTGCAGTGCCTGTATCTACCACAACGGGTACAAATCCAACGACAGGGAAAACGAATTCGCCAACACCCGTTCCGACGCATCCTATCGTTCAGCCGACAAAAACGACGCCGAAGCCAACGGTGACACCAACACAAAAACCAGGCCCAACGGTGACACCGAGTCCAACGGCGACACCGAAGCCAAGCCCAACGCCATCGCCAAGCCCGACAGCGACACCGAAACCGAGTCCAACGCCATCGCCAACACCTGATTCCAGTCCAACGGTAACACCAAGTCCGACAGCGACACCGAAGTCGAGTCCGACACCAACACCAAGCCCGACGGCGACGCCAAAACCGAGTCCGACACCATCACCAAGCCCGACGGCGACACCGAAGTCGAGTCCGACTCCAACAGCGAGTCCTACTGTTAGTCCAACCGCGACAAAGACGCCGAGTCCGACTCCAACAGCGAGTCCTACCTCTACAGCAACACATAAACATAAGGACAAAGATGCTAACCAGTATCAGCAAGCGAGTTTCTTAGAGCCATCATCAACACCTGGCTCGACAAATACTGATTTGAGCGGAACCGCACCTGCTGATTGGCAGCAGCAAGGACGTACTGCGAATATTCTGCTTGTCGATTTTGATAAGAACTTCCACGTGCATATCCAGCAGCAATACACGCTGTGGCACGCCAACTGGGAAGTCTACGTCGGACATTTCGTCAGTCCTACGCAGGATGCCATCTTTCTGTATGACCGTCTTGCAGGTGAGGGCCGCTTAATCGACTTCAAGAGCAATCTGAGCATCAATGATTATCAGCAGTTGCATAATCTCGATGGCAACTGGATGGTCTCAACGGGCGATTTCATCGGTTCTGGTCAGGCGCAACTCTTCCTGTACGACCCTCAGAGTGGCGATGCTCAAATGCTTGCTTTCAATAAGCATCTACAGCTGGTCAATCAGCGAGTGTATCAGAGCCTGGGCGCAAATAACATTCTCTATGTTGGACACTTTGGCATGTCCACGTTGAGCGTCATGCTCTACGACCCACAATCGGCAAAAAGTACCTTCATCGCCTTCCAGAAATCGCTGGCAATGGGGCAACACATGACCGTGAAGAGTTGGGGGTCACGCTGGCAAATTCTGATAGGCGCGTTTGTACAGCCGAAGAATCAAGCGCAATGTACAGGAACGTGTGTGCCGAACGATGATATTCTTGTGCTAGATCGTCAAACAGGGCAGATAGGCGAGTATGCCTTCTCGTTCGGACAGCCCTTCCACGTCTACGACAATCGAACACAAGCCTTCAATCGCTTGGGCGTAAACATCGACCCGCGCCTGAACTCCGTCGATACAACATCGTTCAGTCTGCTCACGACGCTCAAAACGTCTATTAAGGATGAGGAACTCTACTAGTAAGTTTGAAGGGATAATCAAGAAATGAGTGCAAGTGATTGGATTGAAAATAACCGTAGTGTCGTTGAAGAGTTCCGTGCAAACGGAGGCCGTGTACAGGGACAGGAATCTTTGATTCTCCTTACAATTCGAGGAGCCAAGTCGGATCAACCGCGTGTCTATCCGCTCATGCGCGTGGCTGATGGGAATAATTATATCGCGGTAGCTTCCAAAGGTGGCGCACCAAAAAACCCTTTGTGGTACAACAATCTGGTGGCACACCCTGATATCACTGTAGAAGTTGGGCGTGAAAAATTTCCTGCAACTGCACGATTGCTGACGGGCGATGAGCGAAAACAGGCATTTGCTAAAGCCGCCGCCGTGTTTCCACCCTATGCAGAGTATCAAAAGAAGACAGACCGCGAAATACCTGTTTTTCTGCTCGAACGGCAAGCAAACTCGTAAGTCGTGAGATTTGTTCCTCTATTGCCTCGGCTTACGTGTCACCTTCACATTGAAATTGACCAACACAAAAACGAGTATGTTCACAATAATGATAGCAGTATAAAGAACTAACAACAAGATACCAGTCGTAGGTACAATAGAATATATTAGTGTACCCCAATCTTGTCCACCTATCAAAAAGCTCAGTACCATAGCTATAAACAGCGAAATATACGCAGTCCATAGCTGTATTCTCATTGCCATTTTCTTGCTTGACAATTTTCTGGGTAGTTTCTGCGCGATTTGACTTTGACCATACTGGTCAGAATAGTGCTGTGCATGTAGGGCATATTCAGGATTTTGTTCATAGTGAGAGCCTTCAAAGCCCATCTCTTGCTGAGACATACAAAGTATCCTTTCTATTCTACCGAGGAAATAATGGAACAATAGCGATACTTTGTTTTACGAGTGAGAAACGCTGAAAGTTGTACTATTATGGATGGCGTTTTTTAGAATTGAGGGTGATTGAGCCGAAAGCAAAAAGGCCAAAGATAATATACTTCTGGAAGCGAATTTAGTAACTTCGTAGAACCCGATTTATCGATGGATCAGGTGGCTAGAACCTATCGATAAATCGGGTTCTACGAAGTTCCCAGTTTGAGCGTGTAAATTCATTATCATATGCGCTATATGCGCTCCCTAAAAATACCAGACGTGATACAATGCACCTATGCGACACATATTTTTAATCGGGCTATCTGGTAGTGGAAAAAGCACGGTCGGGCGGCTTCTGGCACAGCAAGTCCATGTCCCATTTTATGATTTAGACACGCTTATTGAGGAGCAGCGCGGCGCGTCCATACCCACTATCTTTTCCAGCTATGGAGAGGCGTATTTTCGGGATTGTGAGAGCCGCGTACTTGCTGAGGTGATAGCATCAACGCCTTCTGCAGTGATTTCAACGGGCGGCGGCATTGTACTTCGTGAAGAGAATCGGGCGTTGATGGCGTCGCATGGAATACGTATCTTGCTTTCCGTTGATGCCGCTACTGCACTTGCTCGTCTACAACATCAGCACATTATGGCGCGGACACAGGGTGTATCGCCAGAGGTACGTCCACTGCTTGCTGGCCCTGACCCACTTGCGGCACTACAAACGCTCTGGGAGACGCGCAAGCAGTATTATGAAGAGGCTGAATACATCTGTTCCACACGGGATAAGTCACCGGAACACGTTGCACGGGAGATATTGACCATGCTACAGGCACATGAAGCTGAACACACAGAACCGATACGGCGGCATATCACTATCGGCGATGGATATGATGTTATTGTCGATTGGACAGGACTGGAACGACTTGCGGATTATGTGCGCCAACTTTCATTGCCTTCACGAATATTTATCTTTACTGACAGCAATGTGGGGCGTCTCTATGGTCAAAACGTGGTAGAGCAACTCACACATGCAGGTTTTGAACCGCATCTTTATACCGTTCCGGCTGGTGAGGCGAGCAAGTCTCAACAACAGTTATCAGCGATGTATGACTGGTTGATGGAGCAACGTGCGGAACGAAAAGAGGCTATCATTGCATTCGGAGGCGGTGTCATTGGTGATATGGCTGGTTTCGCTGCCGCAACTTATTTGCGTGGTGTTCCTTTGATACAGATACCAACCTCACTGCTTGCTCAGGTCGATGCCGCGATTGGTGGCAAGACGGGTATCAATCATCCAAAGGGGAAAAATCTCATCGGAGCTTTCTATCATCCACGTCTTGTGCTGGTTGACCCATCATTGTTGCTGACGTTGCCGACGCGAGAGCGTACAGAGGGATGGGCAGAAATAGTAAAGTGTGGTATCATACTTGACGCTGGATTGTTCGAGCAACTTGAGACCAACGTTGAGGTACTACGAACGTTCACCAATCCCCCGATAGCAC
>DAIQNC010000281.1:0-5724 GCA_036788655.1 Ktedonobacteraceae bacterium | reverse complement strand
AGCAAAGCGTGAATTGTTTCGGCAGTGAGCATTTCAGCAATCAACATGGTGCTGAGAGATGAAACCGCGCATACGTTGCCGCCTGTCGGTAGATTCAGCAGAGCATCACCATACGGCCCACAGTTGTCGATGACGATATCAGCAAGCTCGTAGAGCTTTTCGCCAGAGGGATGACGCGACTGCACATGTTGTGTATGGTCGAGCGATGTCACAGCGACTAGCGCATGTCCACGTTCTTTCACCTGCCGTGCCACTTCGACAATCGCTGCATTCACACCTGACTGTGATGCGATGATAAAGACATCCTGTGGGAAGAGACGATAACACTCCAGAATGGCACGTCCGGCCTCGATATCACGCTCAATATCGGCTCGTCGTACACGTTCAAGGGGCCAGTTCGCGTACAGCGCAAGGTCTTCCAAGTCGATTCTATTCACCGCCACAAGTCCACCTGCTCGCCCTGCCAACTCCATCGTAAAAGCGCGTGAATGACCTGTACCATATGCATGAATCACCCCGTCATGCGCAATGCTATCCGCGAAGAGGTGAGCGGCACGACGAATTGTATCTGCTTGCGTCTCATGTACACGCTCTACTACCTTGAACGCCTCATGCCAGAAGAGGTCAAGCCCGATAGTTTGCTGATTGGAATGGTTGGACATAAAAAAATATCTCCCATCATGATATCAATCAAGAACTTCGTAGACCCCGATTTATCGATGGGGCCGCCTTGACCCGACCCCATCGATAAATCGGGGTCTACGAAATCATAACATTACATGGTGCGTGTCACCTTTGTCAGACTACGGGGTTGGTCGGGGTTCAGACCTTTCGACAGGGCCAGATAATGGGCGAGCAACTGTCCACACACTATATAAGGAATGGGTGCAAGCAATTCTGCGAGACTTGCACGTTTTCCTTGCGTCGCGTCCTGGTTCAATGAGGGCAAGGTGAGTGATATAGGCACAGTTGCTAGCTTCAACACGTTTTCGTCCTGTGAGACAACGAGACAATCTGCCTCGCGTTCGCGCAGCCATGTGAGAAGTTCACGTGAACCTTCGAGCGTCGGGCCTGGGGGTGCGAAGACGATAACGGGCAGGCCACGTTCGACGAGAGCCGCCGGGCCGTGTCGAAAATCGGCAGTGGAGAAGGGCGTGGCAACGAGATAGCAGGTCTCTTCGAGTTTGAGTGCCGTTTCACGCGCCGTACTGTATTGAAAAGCGCGACCAAGCACAACACAATTCCGAGCATGAGTGTAGCGTTGAGCAATCGACGCGATACGTTCCTCACTTTTGAGCGCATCAGTGACGAGTTGCGGAATATGTTGAGTACCTTCACGCAATGATTCGCCACCTGACATGTGTGCTGCCAGCATCGCTAGAATGGTACATGTCGTCGTGTACGTTTTAGTTGCCGCGACGCTCCGCTCCACTCCTGCATGACAGAGAAGCGTGTGTTGTGCTATCGTCGCAAGAGGCGAATCAGCGACATTCGTGATACCCACCGTTAACGCACCCGATGCCTTCGCCTGAGCAACCACTTCGACGATATCAGGCGATTGTCCCGATTGCGAAATGCCGATAACCATTGCACGATCTAAACGTAAATGCGTTCCATAGAGTGTGTGCAATGACGGCGTGGCGAGCGCGACGGGGATACCATTCAAATATTGAAAGAGGTATTGTGCATAGAGGGCTGCATGGTCGGATGTACCACGCGCCGCTATCACAATCAAACTCACATCACGGCGTTTCACCTCTTCGGCAAGTTGACGCACATCATCGAGCGTCTTATGCAACACATCGCTGATTACCTGCGGTTGCTCCTGTATTTCGCGCAGCATATGCGTTTTGTGCATGTCGTTCGGATTATGTGGAGAAGGTTCTATCATAATGACGCTCCATCATAGACAAGGGAGCCGTGTATCCACGTTCGTTGCACAACGCCGTGTTCGTCCAGCGCAATCACGTCGGCGTCCATACCGGGTGCGATACACCCTTTTCGCTGAGAACATCCTGCGATACGTGCCGGAACCTGCGATGCCATGCTAATCGCTTCTGCCCAACTGATACCCGTAAACTCGACAATATTTCTGACTGCTTGATCGAGCGTTAGGATACTTCCTGCAAGTGTACCATTCGACATATGCACAGCACCACAACACACGGTGACTTTGCGCCCCACAAAATCGTACATGCCCTCTGGTAACCCTGCCGGAGAAATAGCATCGGTGATGAGCGCGATATCGTGTGTGCCACGTGCAGCAATTGCCAGTTTCGTAACGGCGGGATGCAGGTGAATCCCATCGGCAATCATTTCGACGGTGACGCGGCTATCCGTCAATAACGCACCGACGACGCCGGGTGAGCGTTGTTCGAGCGAGGACATGGCGTTGAAAAGATGCGTCGAGTGACGCGCTCCACCATCAATCGCCGTAATCGTCTGCTCATAGGTCGCGGCGGTATGTCCGATGCAAGGAAGAATGCCGAGCCGTACCAGCGTTGCCAGGAAGCTTCCATCCTCGTCCTCTTCCGGCGCAAAATCGAGCAGGCGAATACAACCACGTCCTGCCACTGCGAGTCGTTCTAGTTCCGCGCTATCCGGCGGGCGTATGCCCTGCTCGTATTGCGCTCCCTTCTTGGCACGACTGATGAACGGCCCTTCGAGACGCATCCCTAGAATTTCGGCAACTGGCACGTCTCGCATCTCGTCAGCAACATCGGCGATACGCTGTACCTGCTGCATGGTCTCCTCACGATCAAGCGTGGCAATCGTGGGGAAGAACGAGGTCACGCCCGTTTGCGGCAGTTCGCGTGCCATCGCCTCGATATCCTCTTGCGAACCAGTCGTCACATCATAGCCGTGAAACCCATGAATGTGCAGGTCGATGTAGCCAGGCGCAAGTGACCACGAACCGATATCGCTTACCTCAACGGAGGTATCAGGCATATATTCGGCAAAGCGACGTTGTGCGGCTCCATCGTCTGTATTGCGCCATATTTCGCGGATCGTTTTGCCTTGAAATACCACTGCCACTGGCCCGGTTATCTCTTCGGGGGCATAGAGCTTCCCTGCTACGATGATGTGCCATAACGATTCATCATATACCATAATAACTTCCCATGCTCCTCTCAGTTTCGTGGGCCAGTAAGCATCTGTGTGAGTATGCGCGAATACATTAACCGAGGTCACTTTCCAGCAACGCAACGAGATTGTCAATGACAGCTTCCGCGTTATCTCCGTTGACAATCAGAACAACCTCATCGCCTTGTGACGCGCCAAGCGACATGACGGAGAGTAGTGATTTCGCATTCACCGTCTTCTCATTTTTCGCCAGCGTCACCTTCCCCGGAAATTCCTTCGCGCTCTGCACAAAGACCGCCGCAGGTCGCGCATGAAGCCCCGATTTGCTGCCAACACGCGCTGTTCGTTCCATTATATGCACTGCCTTTCCCTACATCTCCAGCACAAACAAGACATCTTTCCCCGCTTGCACCGTTCCCTTAGCACGATGTACAACGATTCCTACACCGCTTGAGACGACGGGACTGATGATTGCTTTGCCTGCATGTTCAATAACGGCACGGTTGAAGCGCACAATCGGTGTACCAGCCTGTACCGTTTGCCCTTCAGTAGCGATATTCTCGAAACCTTCGCCGTTGAGTTCGATGGTATCCAGCCCGATATGGACGATGAGTTCAATGCCTTCGTCGGTCGCTATGCCAAAGGCGTGTCCACCTGGGAAGAGTTTGGCGAGTGTCCCGCTGATGGGAGCGACGGCAACCGCACCCGATGGGTCAATCGCTACACCGTCGCCCGCCATTTTCTGCGCGAATACCTCATCAGGGACAGACTCTAACTCCACCACTGTACCGTCAATAGGAGCGAGAATGTGTACCTGCACCATCAGTCACCTCTGTCACTACTAACACTCTCTTCGTCAGCACTACCCGTTTTCATGATACGCTTCATGCGTTCGGCAATGCGGTCAGATTGCGTTCCCATCACGACCTGTGCAATTTTGCCGCGTTTAATCACACCAGACGCACCCAGGCTTTTTAGCATTGTCTCATCAATCTTATCGGGGTCATTGACGAAAAGCCTCAATCGCGTGATACAGCCTTCGACACTCTGCACGTTCTCGCCGCCACCAAGTGCGGTGAGTACCTGTGCTGCTAATATGTCGTCATGATCTTGTTTCGCTGTCCCTGCCGTAGCAGTTGCAGATGTCTTAACAGGCTTCGGCCCACGCTGGCTCTCTGGCAAAATCCAGTCCGCGCTTAGACCAGTCGAGGCTTCGCCGCGTCCCGGTGTTCCAAGATCGAAACGCTTGATGAAGAAGCTGAAGATGAAGTAGTACAGCGCACCATAAACAAGACCGACAGGGATAATCAACCACGCATTGGTCGTATTGGACTTGCCGAAGTTGAGTACGTAGTCAATCAGGCCAGCCGAGAAGCCGAAGCCTATCTTGATGTTGAGCAGGTAGCAAACCGCCATTGCCGTTCCCGTCAGCACTGCGTGTATTACGAAGAGAACTGGCGCGACAAAGATGAAGGCGAACTCTACAGGCTCGGTAACGCCCGTCAGGAACGATGCGAATGCGGCAGAGAGCAGAATACCAGCCGCAACTTTGGGGAAACGCGCATGGCGAATCATGGCTAAACACGCGCCCGGCAGCCCGAACATCATAATCGGGAAGAAGCCAGCCATAAAGTGTCCAGCCGTCGGGTCGCCAGCGAAGTAGCGGCTCAAATCGCCGTTCGTGCCATGATACGAGCCAAGCTGGAACCAGACATAGGTGTTGAGAATGTGATGCAAGCCAAGCGGAATGAGTAAACGGTTCAAAAAGCCGTAGATGGCGACGCCAAGCGGCCCCAGTGCAACCACGCCCACGCCTAGCGCGTTAATGCCGCTCTGTATGGGCGTCCAGATGAAGCCGAAGACAACACCCAGTATGAGTGCCACAACAGAGGTAATAATCGGCACGAAGCGTCGTCCACCGAAGAAACCGAGATAGTCGGGTAGGCGAATATCGTGGAAGCGACGATACAGCCCTGCCGAGACCAGTCCTATCAGAATACCCGATAGCACATCAATTGAGCCACCAACGACGGTGAGCGGATTGGCAATTTTCGCAGGTGCATAGATGGTGGTAAATGAGAAGGCGAAGACAAGAAATCCAACGACTGCCGCGAGAGCCGCCGCGCCTTCACCACTACTCAGTCCGATAGCGATACCGATGGCGAAAATCACGGGCAAATTAGCGAAAATAGCATTACCAGCATTTGCCATCCAGGGAAGATTGAGCAGGTCAGGTTGCCCTAACCGCAAAAGCAATGCAGCCGCCGGAAGGACGGCGATAGGGAGCATTAACGAGCGTCCGATGCTTTGTAACGCGCCCAATGCTCGATCAGCGAATTTCGGCTCAACAGAGGTAGAGGTTGGAGCCGAGGGAGTTGAGGATGCCAGACTCATCGTGAGCTTCTCCTTGTGTAGAACGTTCAAAATCTACAATGGTTCCTGCGAATAACTATACCCGACAAACTTCTAGTTTGTCAAGATGTCTATACCACTAGACATATATTTGTCGTTTGTCGCATAGCAAATATATTGTTTCATGGTAATTTTATGTATAGACTTATAGACCTGAACGTGAGACAATACAGACGAACCATACGAACCCGGCATTGGAGACATGATAATGATAGGGAGAACAAGATG
>DAIQNC010000280.1:0-5744 GCA_036788655.1 Ktedonobacteraceae bacterium | reverse complement strand
TTGTTCATCTGCATCATCACGCCCTTTTCGTTCTCGGTGCAAGTGTTGGCAATGCGAGAACGAGATCGAAATTGTCGTCTGCTGCGATGCGGTTGTAGCGTTCAAATCCACAACCCTTGCAGCGATGGACAAGCACGTATTCACCTTTGAAACGTTGAAAATGCCCAATTGGCTCCATACGAGAGCCACAGGTGCTTAAACGATCCCCCGAAGTCTCTCCATCGACATGTAGCGAATAGAGACAGAAGGGGCAATGGTTACGTTGATGTCCACCACTTGGTGGTGGGCTGATAAAACGACGACAATTCTTGCATTTGAATACCTCGTTACAGGCTTGTCGGACGAACGATTTCTTGTTCCGCTTATGATGGTTACTATGCGTGTGCTGTTCAGCGTACTCATCATATCCGTTGTGTCCATCGTATTCGTCGTAGTCCTCTTCATACAGTGATGAATAATGCTTTGTTGCCTTGATGACGTTGTATGACTTGCTCTTTGTAATCGTATACGTTTGATAGCAGTCATCTGGCTCGTACTGCTCGTGTGATTGGTGGCGATTGCGATATGTTCGCAAGGAGAAACCTCTTCCTTATATGCTATGCGTGTCATAGTTCGAGGAGTTGAGGTCGCTTCGCTCACACGGCTATTGGTAGGGGCGATTGAGAACTTTCGTAGAATCTCGATTTATCGATGGGTTCGAGAAGCGTGAACCCATCGATAAATCGGGGTTCTACGAAGATTCATAACCGTTCCCACATTGTTATTAATGGCACAGGTTGCGGTTCGCGGTGATGTGCTGGACACATGCACGAGAAGAAGTTTCACGAGCCGCGCACCCGGCAAGAAGCCGTGCGAAGGCGAAGCGAAACGCAACCGCAAAGGGTAATGAATATCTGTGGTGGTAATACATAGACCGTACTCTTTCTCTTTTCATGGAAATGCCTGATTATCTGTAGACCGACAATTCATTGTCGGCATGTTCTCTCTATGGGTGACGCCGACAATGAATTGTCGGTCTACAGATAGGCACGTCAAATTTGATAGAAGGTGAAATGGTACAAGAGATGAAGAGTGTGAGGAGACTGGAGAGAGGCTAAATTGTAAGCTACCTGTCAGAAGTAGCTGAAGGCAACATCATAGAGAAGTACAGAGCGTATGCCTGTACAGCGAATGGCTCGTTTTTACTTGCCAGTGCTAGAAGTCGCGCCTCACACTTACAAAGCAGAGGACGTTCATGGCTTGCATCAAAAAATCTTTCTAGTGTATCGTAGCATGGCTACTTTGCAGGGTGTAATGAATTAGACCCGTACATTGGTTTGTCTGTAGAAGAGTATAGATTGGTTGAGCGGAAAAGTCAAGGAAATGTAGGGGTGTTATTCTATAACGTCCTGCTTGTCATATATGTACGGTTGTTATTCTTGTTGAACGTTGATACGTGAGCAAGCAGGGCGTTATAGAATAACGCCCCTACAGAACTTATACGAACAGCGGCTCCATCTGCAACCTGTTCACCAACTCCTGCATCTCCTGGTCGGTAGGGCCGTGTCTACCGTGTGCGCCTTCACCTTCTGGATAGCGGCTCGCGGCGTCTAGCACCTTCGGAAGCAGGTGAATGTCGCCGACAGTGTTGAGGAAGATGCCGGGGCGTTTCAGCACGTAGTGTACTGCCATGTCGATATCTTCCTGACTTTCTAGCGGCTCGTACCATGTCGAGTGCGTGTGTTGACGCCCTTTCCAGGGCTTGTAGGCGATGGATTTGATGGTCTGCACAGCGACGTTACGCTGCTTGCAGGTTTCGACGAGGGCGTCGAAGTTCTCGGCATAGTACGGATTCTGCATGGTGATGTAGTTGTACGGGAGCAATACAGAATCGAAGTCGAAGCGTTCCAAGCTGCGACGATGTGTTGCGGCTATTTGTAGGCCGTGTCCAGTAACACCGATGGCACGAACTAGTCCCTGCCGTTTTGCCTCGATTGCCGCCTCGATGACGCCGCCAGGACTGAGCGCGATATCCCATTCGATGGGATCGACGAGGTTGTGCAATTGCCAGAGGTCTACGTAGTCAACACGCATCCGTTCAAGCGAACGTTGTAACTGCTCCATCGCTTTTTTCGCAGTACGCTCGTCGGTCTTGGTTGCCAGGAAGAAGTCGTTGCGGCGTGTGCGAAGCCAGGGTGCGATGCGACGCTCGGCATCACCATAGCTGATAGCCACGTCGATGTGGTTGACGCCATATTTGAGCAGTAAGTCAAGGGTGCGGTCTGCATCGGCCTGAGAGACGGAGCCGAGCGCGGCAGCACCGAAAATGGTGCGCGTACTCATGTGGCCTGTGCGTCCAAAGGGTAGTGTAGCGATTGGCATAAGTGTTTTCCTTCCTCTTCGGCGAACGCATCCCATGTAGTGGCGTGATTTATCACGCCTGTCCTGGCATTATGTAGCGCATAGAAGCATATGGACGTGATAAATCACGCCGCTACATGGGATGCGTTCATAATAAGATTCCTGGAAATATTGTACTCTACATTTCACGATGTAAGTGGGAGAATAGTGACGTGATGCAATTGACAAACACGGCTGTGAAACCTACAATGAAGCTTAATGAGATGAATTGTTAAGAGTAAAGTGAGGGTGTTATGGCTTTCTCTTTGCATGGTATCGCGGCTGCTGGCGGCGTGGCGATTGGACGCTGTATTGTGTATGACCCGGAGCCGCTCCAGATTCCTTCGCATTCTATTTCCTCGGATGAGGTTTCGCATGAGCGTTCACGACTGGATGAGGCGATAGCAGCATCGAAGCGCGAGATCGAGCAGATACGCGATCAGGTGGCGATACATGCTGGCTCCGAAGAGGCGGCGATTTTTGATGCTCACCTGCTTATTTTAGAGGACGATGCGTTACTGGAAGGAGCCTACGAGCGTATCTCAGATGAGTCGATGAATGCGGAACGCGCTCTCTGGGAGACCGCCGAAGAGTTTGCGCAGATGCTTGCACAACTCACCGATAGTTATTTTCAGGCACGGGCAAGCGATATTCACGATATTCGTTCGCGTATTGTGAGCCATTTACAGCATCGCTCTACCACACAACTGCAACATTTGACCACGCCTGTGATTATCGCGGCACGTGACCTGCTACCTTCAGATACGGCGACCCTCAATCCCGAACTCGTAATGGGTATCGTTACAGAGCAAGGTGGGCCGACCTCGCATACTGCGATACTTTCGCGTCAACTTGGCATCCCTGCCGTTGTGGGTGTCGTTGGTCTGCTTGCTGCGTTACATGCCCTGGAAAGCGCTGCGCCATCTATTGCCCTCAAAGGCAAGACGGGAAGCGTTGTGATTGAGCCTGATGAGGCGACTATTAGCGCGTATCAGACGGCGTTGCAGCAGTATCAGAAAGAGCGGCAGCAGTTGCAGCAATTGCGAACGCTGCCAGCAATAACATCGGATGGTACACAGGTCGAAGTTGCAGCAAATATCGGAAAGCCACAGGATGCACAACCAGCAGTCGAGGCTGGCGCGAACGGCGTGGGTCTCTTCCGCACCGAGTTTCTCTTCCTTGACCGCTCGACGCCACCCGACGAAGAGGAGCAAGTGAGCGCGTATCGCACGGTGCTAGAGGCGTTCGCAGGGAAGACGGTGATTGTTCGCACACTCGATATCGGTGGCGATAAGAGCATTCCCTATATGACGCTTCCGCAGGAGAGTAATCCGTTTCTCGGTCTGCGCGGTATCCGTCTCTGCCTCGCTCCGGCACATCAACCGCTTTTCCGCACACAGTTACGCGCTCTGTTGAGGGCTGCCGAACAAAGTAAAGATAGCCATGCATCGCTGTGGATTATGTTCCCGATGATTGATGATTCGCGTGAATTGCGTCAGGCGAAGGCGTTTCTAGCGGAGACGGAGCAGATGTTGCTGCGCGAAGGGATGCTACAACAACCTGTTCTGTCGAACGTCAAAGTGGGTATCATGGTCGAGACACCTGCCGCCGCCCTGCTCATCGACGTGCTGGCAAAGGATGCCGACTTTTTCAGCATCGGCACAAACGACCTGACGCAGTATACGCTTGCCAGTGACCGTATGAACGCGAGCCTTGCGGAACTGCATCGTCCCTTCCATCCTGCCGTGATGCGCTCCATCGCTCACATCGTCACAACGGCACGTCAACATAATAGATGGGTCGGTATGTGTGGCGAGATGGCTGGCGACCCACGCGCAACCTGCTTCCTGCTCGGCCTCGGCATCAACGAATTGAGCATGGACGCCAACGCACTTAATGCCGTCAAACGTGTTGTGCGTAGCACCACAATGGAGCAAGCCAAAAAGGTTGTGCAACAGGCATTGAAGGCCGAGAGCGCGGACGAGATAGAAAAACTCTTTACATGAACACTACCTTTCCCTATTTCCCTTTCAGTGACGACACCTACAAAATGACGATGGGAACGCAGGCTCTCAATCCCGATTCACTTATAGAGATTGATGAGCCTCTTTACCATTCGGAAATCGCCCTCAAAGAGCGATTACTGGTTGAAGAATACGATCAATACGTCCATGCGCCCGTCGAAACACAGCACGAGCAATGGGAAGTGCTTTCCCTGTTGCTTCCGAACATGGCGCACTATTACCCTCAGCATTTCTCGTTAGCGATACATGGCGACGAGTGGACGTGGCATAATCGCTTGCTGAATGTCAACACAGCGTTTCGGTTTGGCGAGGCGAATAGTCTTCCACTTGCGCCTCTTGACTGGCTAGGGCGACAGGTGCAGGAAGACTTGATTGTCTTGTCGGGCGATGTGACGCAAGAAATGCCGCTTATCGCGGGTCATCTCTGCTTTCCCAACGATTGGTGTCTGCAAGAGAAGCTTGGCAAATCGTTCATGCGTATTCACGACCCCGTGCCTCTTTTTGCGTCAATGGTAGGGCGTTCATCGTCGTTGTTATTGGAGCGGCTCAAGGTTGGACGCCCCGTGTGGCGTCTCAACTGGGCCTTCAAGGTGACGCCACAATTGACGCTGACACCACAGCAAGTGCGTTTGTTACGTGAAGAGGAACAGGAAGACGTGACGTGCGAGACCATCGGGCAACGCTGCTATCTGCGTGTCGAGCGGCAAACACTTTCACGTCTGCCGTTAACGAATGCTATCCTCTTCACCATTCACACCTATCAAACGCGAGTCGCTGATATCGCACAGGATAAGGATGTAGCGCGGCGTATGGCGAATGTAGTACGCACGACACCGAATGAGATGCTGGCATATAAGGGAATGTTGCCGTTTGTGGATGTGTTACTGGCGTATCTTGATTCGAGCGTATAAAGACGGGCATTGAGAAATTAATTTGAACATTTGTGGAGTGGTGGGCAGGGTGTAATGAATTATACCCGTACATCTCAGCATTTCCCGATGATTTCGAGTCTTGCTACTTTTCCCATCGACGAATGCTCCAATTGACGCTGAGATGTACGGGTATAATTCATTACACCCTGCCCACCACTCCACAATGTATCATTTCATTTGTCAATGTTCATCATCAGAGTCTTTACAATTTCTTCTGCCCATAATTCTTCAACCAGAACTCGTGCAGCCTATCGACCTCTTCGGGTGGCAGCACGACGGGGTTGCCCAGTTGTTTTGCAATGGTGTAGACCTTCGCGCTATCTTCGAGGGCGTGGGCGATGGAGAACGTCAGAGGAAGCGTTGGCCCCACGACCATCGCGCCGTGATTGCCCCAGATGAGAGCGGCATG
>DAIQNC010000279.1:0-5747 GCA_036788655.1 Ktedonobacteraceae bacterium | reverse complement strand
CCCGACGCTGCTCTACCAGATTCAGCAAATGGGCTATGACCGCTCATTCGATATGCTCGACCTGCAACAGAACGCACATGAGCAGGAAGCGCATCTCGGCGGCGACTGGCGTAGTATCGAACTCGACAGGTACAGACAGTGGATTCATTTGCCGGAGGGTGTGGGTGTCGATTTTGGTGGTATCGCAAAGAGTATGGCGGTCGATGCTGCTCTTGCCCTATTACGCAAAGAGGGAATGACGCCAGCGATGGTCAATGCAGGTGGTGACCTGTCCGTTGCTGGCACACCGTCGGGTGCGTCGTCGTGGCCTATCGCAGTAGAGAACAGGGTGAGTGAAAGAGAGAACGAAGGGCAAGAAAACAAAAGCCCCTGGCTCGTTCCCCTGCAATACGGCAGCATGGCAACATCTGGTATTGCACGTCGTCACTGGCAACAGGGAGACACAATGCGTCATCACCTGATTGACCCACGTACAGGCGTCTCGGCACAGAACGAGATGGAGTCGGTCTCAGTGGTTGCGGCGCGTTGTGAACAGGCAGAGGTGGCGGCAAAGGTCGCGTTCCTGCTTGGAATGGAGCGCGGCAGCGAATTTTTACACAATCACGGCCTTGCCGCTCTGCTGGTACAGCGAGATGGTACATGGAAGACCGTTGGCTCCTGGCCTCTAACCATGTAGTGGCGTGATTTATCACGCCCTATCGTAACACGGATACGAAAAGGGAGCAAAAGGAATATAGACAATGAATACGCTTTGGGAAACAATCACGTGGAATGTAGCACGTACAGGTGGTTTCACCGCCTACATTCTGCTGATGATAGCAGTTGCACTTGGTTTAGGCTTAACGATGCACTGGCAGACACTGCGCTGGCCTCGTATCATCAACAACGAACTACATAACTTTCTTACATTACTCGCGCTCATTTTTACGGGTGTTCATGTGCTGGCGGTCACGCTCGACCCCTTCACGCATTTCGGGTTGAACGAGGTGTTGCTACCATTTGTAAGCCATTATCGTCCCGTCTGGATGGCATTCGGCATCGTCGCGCTCTACCTCGGTCTGGCGATTGGGCTGAGTACGTGGATTCGTCCACTTATCGGTTACAAATGGTGGAGACGCCTGCACGTGCTGACGTTGCTCATCTTCGCACTCGTCACGGTTCACGGTATTGCAACGGGAAGCGATACGCGCACATGGTGGGGTGCTGGCATCTATGCGATAAGTGTGCTGGTTGTTGGCTCGCTGCTCTGGTTGCGCCTCTATAAACCTGCGAAGGCGCAGAGCAAGGCGTATCCTGTACTGGCAGGACAGAGGAAGCGGTAGTGGCAAGCACCTACCCCTACACAATCATTGACATTTGGGAATGAATATTTTCCCACGTTTATATGTTATAGAGAGTAGGCAACGCGATATGTCGCATTCACCACTTGTAACAATGCAACAGTCGTGTTACACTCTGAGCAAGAATGAAATATTCTGTAGGAGCGTAATTCATTACGCCCGGCAGATATAAAACATTACAACTTTTTCAGAGTCGGCTCGTATAAGGTGTGAGGAATAACCGAGCTATTTGCTCCTCTTTCTTTATCACACTGAAATAGAAATAAAAATATACCAGCAATGAGCGGTGATATATGTTAGAATCGACGCTAAATGCTTCAAATACATTAGGGGTTATTGGGTCGCTGGCGGAGCGTAAGCCGCGTCGTGGCAGAACCGCGACGGGGTCGCTTACAGGCGTGAGTGGTGGCATACAAGAGGTCGCAGGAGTAGAGATACAACCGAAGGCAGGGACGGAAACACTTGCCGATACTGCCCTGGTCGAACTGGTCTTACAGGGCGATCAGAATGTCTTTGCCGTACTCGTCGAGCGGTATAAGGATGCCGTGCAAAATCTCGCCTATCGAATGCTTGGCAATGTAACCGAGGCGGAGGACGTGACGCAAGAAACGTTTGTGCGTGCTTATACGCAACTTGCTACCTACAAGCCCGTACACAAATTCAGTACGTGGTTGCTTTCGATTGCCTCGCACCTTTCGATAGACCAGTTGAGGCGCAGACGTTTCCTGGCACTGCCTTTAGAAGATGTGCCGTTCCTCGAATGGATTGTCGATGCTGGCGTCAGTCCGGAGCAATCGGCTCTACAGGGGGAGCAGCACGACGAGATACAGGCGTACCTGCAACACCTTCCAGCAAAGTACCGTGCGGTAATTGTTCTACGCTACTGGCACGATTTCTCCTATGAGGAAATCGCAGCGGCTCTCAACCTGACGACCGCCCTGGTAAAGGCTCGGCTCCATCGCGCCCGTGAACTGCTGGCACGTGCTATGCAGAACCAGCCAGTGGTACAGGAGGAACAGAGCGATGCGTTGTCAAGACGTTAGAGAGGCTCTGCTGCGTCGGCTCGACACCGATGCAGAGAGTCCCGATATGACGGATAGCGGAAATGATGCAGCACTTGAGGAACACCTGAAGGCGTGTACTGAGTGCCGCGCATTTGAGCAGCGTCAGCACCACGTCGATGCACTGCTCGACCTACCCGTATCCTCAACAACATTAACAACACCAGCATCAGACAGAGAGCGTACTTCTGCGCGTCCATACGTGCAACCTCTTATGATGAGCCGCCCTGGACGTGTCTCGACCAGTTCGATTATGTTGGCGGTTCAGCGACAAACGCAAATCTCGCAACAGGTAGTACGCATCCAGCACCAGCAGCAGTATCGCGTAGCGCAGATGCGAACGGGCGGTCTGGCATTTGCTGTGCTTGCGTTCCTCGCGCTGGGGAGTGTTCCTCTGCTTCTGCTGACGATTATGTTTGTTGAGACAGACACGATGGTCAACATTCTATCCTTCTTGAGAAGCATCATAGATGTGTTTTACGTCCTCGCGCTCTCGCTACAAACGGCTCTCATCGTTGTGACGCACAACAATCTGTTGCTCTCACTGCTGGCATTTGCTGTGGTACTCATGATGGGTATGTGGATTCGCCTGATGCGTCCCAAAAGTGGATTGTAGCGGCATGAACCTTACCAAACGAAATCAGTATCTGTAGGGACAGATTCATCACGTCCGAACGTAATCAGCTCATCCCATGTAGACGGACGTGATGAATCTGTCCCTACACAATTGTCGAATATGAATGTGAAAATTCATGAGTAGCCTACTCGCACATCGGGTGGAATTCGTCAAAGCAACATTCATTATCGTGGCTCTACATACATAGCAATAGGAAGTAGTCATATGGGTATAAGACGAAGGAGTACGGAAGCGACAGAAATGGAAAAGGAAGCAGTCGCGTCGCGTCACCTGTTATCAGTCTTACTCTGGTGTCTGCTTCCGGGATTGCTGTTGTTCGCGGTCTCTCTTCCGTTTTTCATACATAGCTCTCGTGCCTTTGCCGCGAACGGGCAGCGTATCGACGTGCAGCAGGCATGCACAGACAGGCATTATGGCCCTTTGTTCAATAGCAATGTGGCTATCAAAAGTGACGAAGTGCTGTGTAGCGACCTGACCGCGTTTGGTGGGACGACGACAATAGCTGGTGATGTACAGGGAAAGATTGTTGTATTTAGTGGCAATCTGCTGATTGATGGGAATGTCGAAGGGGATATCACGCTCTTTGGAAGTAGACTCATACTCAAGCCCGGTGCGATGGTGAATGGCACAATTTATGCCTGTGGGACGCAACCGGAATTCGATGCTGGCTCACATTTCCATGGAAATGTGGTTGGATGCACAGGAAGCATAAGTCAACTTTTATACGGCGAGATGGATGCGAATTTCCGGTTCTGGTCACTATTGACATGGCTTGCACTGGGGCTTCTTCTGACGTATCTGCTGCCGGAACACCTTATGTTTGTGCGCCTGACATCTATTCAGAAGACGCGGAGAAGCGTCGTACTGGGCTTGTTAACGGTTTTGCTCTCATTACCAGTGCTGGCTATCCTTATTGCGTTAATTGTCTCTATTCCGTTCGCGATACTTGTTATGATAGGATTAGTCGTAGCGTGGGCGATGGGAGTAGTCGCGGTAAGCTCGCTGATAGGTGAGTATATATTGCGACGAGTGGCTGCGCACTATAATACGAGCATGTGGCAGGTAGTCATAGGAATAACGGTGCTGATGGTGGTGGGATGGCTTCCCTACATCGGCTTGCTGGTGCAGATTGGCGTGGGTTTGTTAGGACTGGGAGCAGTCTTTTTGAGCCGTTTTGGAATGCGGCTCTACAGTCAACCGAAACAGCCACTATAACAAAACGTTGGAAAGTGGGAAGATTGTCTTCTTTCTGAAAAGCGGTATGGATAAAGAGCTTATCCGTTATACAGTGTAGACAGAAAGAAGATAACCACCGAGGTGAACATGAGCATTGATGTAGAATTGACAGACCTTGCCTACGGCGGAGACGCAGTAGGCCGCTATGAGGGGCGTGTGTTATTCGTCCCAGGTGGCATTCCGGGGGAGCGAGTGCGGGTTGAGATTGTGGAAGAGCGGCGAGGGCATGCGCGAGCGGATTTGCTAGAGATATTGCGTCCTGCTCCTGAGCGTGTAGACCCGCCATTTCCGTTCATGAGTGCGAGTGGTTGCCAGTGGCAACACATCGCATATCCAGCGCAACTCACCTGGAAGGCCCACATTGTGCGCCAGTTGCTCGTGCGAATAGGGAAACAGCCCGATGCCCTTGTTCATCCTACTATCGGTATGCCGAACGGCATCTCTCCCTGGCACTATCGCAATATCAACCTCTTCTCAATTGGGCCAGAGGGTGAAATTGGATTGAAATATAGTGAGAGCCACGATGTGCAGGACATGCTCGATTGCCCATTGCTGCATCCTGCACTCGACAATGTATACCAGCATGTACGGGCAAAATTGAAATCCTATTTCGGTGAGACGTTGAGCGAGATGGTGCAGGGCTTCACCATTCGTGGGGCAATCGGTGCGGTCAGTACCTCAAATAGTGGGAGCATTGGTGTACCGGCAGGGCCGACCAACGGCTCCATCGACGAAACGGCGGCGATTCCGAAGGCCGTTCCCACGTTGCTGATTATTCACGCCCGACCCGGCTCACAAATCGAAGACCCACAGCAACTGGCAAACGAGTTGATGACCGTTGCTCCTGGCATTGCAGGTGTTATCGTTGAGCGTGTGGGTGGTCGCTACGGACGTGTCTTCGCCGGGCAGGAGTTCCTCACGGATATCGTGTTGGGACGCCGCTTCCGCATCTCCGCCGATTCCTTCTTCCAGGTGAATTTGCTCCAGGCTGGTACGCTGGTGGAGTGCGCTCTCGGTCTGTTGGAGCCACAGCATAACGATGTCGTGCTTGACGGCTATAGTGGTGTAGGACTCTTCTCGACCTTCCTTGCCTCGCGTACCTCGCGTGTCGTCTCTGTCGAGTCGCAGCCGAGCGCGGTGATGGATGCACGTGCGAGCGCAGCCCTCAACAACCAGAACAATATCGTTGTGCTAGAGGGAACATTCGAGCGTATCCTGAGCCAGTTGCACTATCGCCACGAACGTGCTGACCTCGTATTGATGGATCCGCCGCGCACAGGTTGTCATCCAAAGGCACTTCAAGCATTACAGACGCTTGGCCCACAGGCCATCTGCTACGTCTCGTGCGACCCAAGCACACTCGCACGGGATATCGCCTCGCTCTGTAGTGGTGGTCGCTATCGTCTGGTGTCTGCCCAGCCCATCGACATGTTTCCACAGACCTATCATATCGAATGCGTCGCTCTGCTCGCC
>DAIQNC010000278.1:2513-5748 GCA_036788655.1 Ktedonobacteraceae bacterium | reverse complement strand
GAATTGATAGCTGAGTGGATAAGTCAGGATCAAATACGATAGCATCAGAGAAAAATGGGATATCACGTGGTCTATCAGCCAGTTCAGAGGCGGCTCGTTGTAGTAATGTTGGAACAGGATACAGGCAACGATACGTCCAACCTTGCACTGTAGCCGCCGAGCCAGTATGCATTTCAGCCGGATTGATGAGTACAATACTCCCTGCCGGGGCGGTGAATGAACTTCGACGATAGGTAAATGTTTCCGCACCTTTATCAACAATGCCAACAACAAATCCTTCGTGCATATGAGGCGAGAAGGTATGAGTGACATATGTTGCGTGTAATAATTCAAGATCGTCGAGTAAAGGGTCACGCCAGAACGTCGCGTGTTCATGTATATTCATAACAAAACCTTGTCCCAAGCGTGACGATACCACCTCGTCGGGGCGTTATTCGATAACGCCCTGTTTGTCCATCATCAACGTTTCTATACCTCTTACACATTCGTGAGGACTATCAGGACGTTGAGGCGCATCCAGGGCGTTATCGAATAACGTCCCTACGTTATGGCATTGTTTGATAATCCCTATTACGGGTAGACGCCGCGAATCTCGGTTGCTTCGGCGACACGTGCAACGGCGAGCAGATAGGCTCCCATACGCATGTTGACCGACTGCTCCTGCGATTTAGCGTAGACCGCCTGGAATGAGCGCGTCATAATGGTTTCGAGCCGATTGTTAATCTCGTTCTCAGCCCAGAAGAAACGCTGTAAGTCCTGTACCCACTCGAAGTAGCTCACGGTAACGCCGCCCGCATTGGCAAGAATATCGGGAATGATGATAACGCCACGATCATTGAGGATGCGGTCTGCCTCTGGCGTCGTCGGACCATTGGCGGCCTCAATGATGAGTTGTGCCTTAACACGTGGAGCATTACGCTCCGTCAACTGGTTTTCAAGGGCTGCCGGCACAAGCACATCGCAGGGAAGTTCGAGCAGTTCCGCATTCGTGACAGGCTCCGTGTTTCTGAGACCCGACAGGTTGCCATGCTCCTTTGAATGGCGCAGGGCCGCATACACGTCAATGCCATCAGGGTTGTAGACGCCACCCTTGATATCGCTCAGACCCACGACTTTGCAACCAAGTTCACTGAGCAAACGCGCCGTAATGCTACCCACGTTGCCGAAGCCCTGCACAACCACAGCACATCGCTCTGGAACCAGCCCGTAGGCTTGCATCGCCTCACGTGTTATCACCTGCACACCACGTGCCGTCGCTTCCAGGCGTCCCTCGCTGCCGCCAATTGAGAGCGGCTTACCCGTGATAACAGCAGGAACCGAGTAGCCTTGATGCATTGAATAGGTATCCATAATCCAGCCCATAATTTGCGGATTCGTGTTCATGTCAGGGGCAGGAATGTCGCTATTCGGGCCGATTAACATAGAGATTTCGGTTGCGTAACGGCGCGTCATGCGTTCCAGTTCGCCACGTGACATGGTATATGGGTCACAGATGACGCCGCCCTTCGCGCCACCGAAGGGGATACCGACAACGGCACATTTCCACGTCATCCACATGGCGAGAGCGCGAACCTCGTCCAGCGACACCTCCGGGCTAAAACGAATACCGCCCTTCGCGGGGCCACGATTGATATTATGCTGCACCCTGTACCCGGTGAACATCTCGACATCGCCGTTGTCCATGCGTACAGGAAAATTCACAATGAGTTCGCGTTTTGGCTTGCGTAAAATCGCACGCATAGCCTGAGAAAGGCCAAGTCGTTCTGCGGCGTCATCGAACTGCGACACCGCCATTGCATAGGGATTAACCACATCAATAGCCATACAAAAAAGTCCTCCTTAGACGTGAGCCAACCACAGGCTCGTTCTGCAACGATGCATAAGAAGCAGCATCGCTTCTCCTCATAACGCCAGGCATAGAAGGTACACAAGGCACACAACATGCCCCCACCACGTTTCCAGGTTCTGCTATTAGCATACCACATAAATGTTGAAATCAGGTTAAATTTCCGCTTTTTTGCCATGTGTAAAGAATAGTTCTGTGTACCGAACTTGACAGAATATCTATCTTTGTTCTATAATGATAGAACAAAATTTCTAAAAGGAGCTAGAGATGAACGAACAGGGCAGTGAAGAGCAGAAGCAAGTGCAAGCGTTCAACCCGAACGAGCATATTATTCAGCTAAAAAGTAGGCAGGGGGCGCAAGATTACCTGCCCGTCCAGTGGCGTCTAGTATGGTTCAGAGGTCTCTGCCCAAACGGGACAATTGAGACAGAGCTTGTCCACCTTGATCTCGACAAAGAGACAGAAGAAGAAACATTTGTCTGGAACAACGAAAAACGACGCAGCGAAAAAGTCGTCAAAACAGCAAAAGGTCTCGCCATTTTCCGTGCAACCGTAACCGATGGTAAAGGTGGTAAGGCAACAGGCACAAAAATGGAAAAAGCAGCATCTTTTGGGGACTATATTGAGAAGAGTGAAACTGGGGCTATAGGACGTGCATTAGCAGCTTTAGGGTATGGCACACAGTTCGCGCCCGAATTTTCGGAGGCCCATCGTATCGTTGACAGTCCTGTTGATCGCACTCCTAACGTCTCTGAGAGCGGTACTAGCTATAGCACGAATGGAAGCAACGGGAGTGGCAATGGTCATGCTACGCTCTCGCCTGTTCGTCCCGTGAATGCAAACGGAGCCAATGGAACAAATGGGAATGTAGCCCAGAACAGCACTACGACAACTACTGAGACGACACAGGCAAACCAGCCGGAGAAGGTGACGGAGCAGCAGTTAACCAGCATCCACAAGCTCTGCGACTACCTCGGCAAGCAGGAGCCGGAAGGGGTGGCCTCGATGAGCTTCCTCGAAGGCAAAAAAATCATTCAACAACTTACTGCTGAATATCGACAGAGCAAGAAGGCATCGTAGCGCGTTCCACAACATCAGTAACAGGAAAAAGCATGATGCACAGAGATATCGAGTATGCCGAGAAACGCATGCGGCAGAAGTGGCACGATTTAGTTCTGGAAGAGCAAAAAGGGGCGTCGATGCAGGTGCTTGAGCGCATGTTCAACGCCTACATGCTCTCCCTTGAAGAATACAACCGTTGTGTCGAGATTGCTGAACAAGACGATTCAGATGAACACGTCTTTACGCACAAAAAAGCATCCTAATTCGTAGAGCCACGATTTATCGATGGGACTGGGCCAATATCGATAAATCGTGGCTCTACGAATT
>DAIQNC010000278.1:0-2503 GCA_036788655.1 Ktedonobacteraceae bacterium | reverse complement strand
AGAGTCCGTTCACGAAGTTGTTTAATGCATCAGCGACCGCACCGGGTGCATCGAACAGAACATAATGGCCCGCGTCAGGGACGAGAACCAGTTGTGAACCGGGGATATCTCGGTTCAGGCGATTCGCGTATTCGACAGGAATGACTTGATCCTCATTGCCCCAGATAATCAGCACTGGATGTGCTGTGAGGTGCAGGTCGGACGAGACCGAATTGGTATATTGAGGCAACAGCAAGCGAATCTGCTGATACAATACCTCTTTGCCTAAATCGCTATCCCACGGATGCACATAGTTGTCAATTGTAGCATTGAAGCTAGCCTTATCGACAACAGCCAGTGGGAGCGTCTCGTGCATATCTTTTACCATATCCTCAACCGAGACATGCTGGGCTGCATCGAAGTCCTGGCGTTTCGCCATACCAGTAAGAGGCCAGTTTGCTGCGAAGGCATAGAGATAGCAGAGACTATCGACCAGCACAAGAGCCTGTGTCTCCAGTCGCAGCAGACGTGTCGCCAGAATCTGCGCCACACTTCCCCCGAAGCCATGCCCCACGAGAACGATGTTGGTTAGCCCTAGAGCTTTAATGAGGTAGGAAAGCACATCGGCCTGTCCCCAGTTCGAGGTGTCTGCGGGCCAGGGATGCGCGGACTCCCCGAAGCCGAGCATATCGAAAGCGTAGACGGCACGTCCGAGGCCAGCAAGCTGTGGCATGATGTCTTCCCAGACGAAGGCCGCCGCCGGAATATCGTGGAGTAGTACAATAGCACCGTCCGGGCCATGCTCCGCACCCTGCACAAGATAGCTGATATTGTAGTGAACCGAAGCACCCATGTGGCGTTCGATTCCACCTGTGACGTTGGATGAATTACTAATATTCGTTACCATACAAATCCTCATTATTCATGCGTGATTATGAACCTTAACAAAATACCTCGATACATCGTAGGGACAGATTTATCACGTCCGTGCGGTCATGGTGATCGGGGCAGATGGACGTGATAAATCTGTCCCTACGATGTATCCAAACTCATTTCTTAACCTTCATAATCACGCCACTACATTTTTGCGTAGAGAGCGGGTACGTTGTAGAAGGCACTGAAGCCTGCATACCGTGCGGCTTCGTCGCCGAGTTCATGTTCTATCACGAGTAGGCGATTGTACTTGGCGACACGTTCACTACGCGCAGGTGCGCCCGTCTTGATTTGTCCTGCATTCGTGGCAACTACAAGGTCGGCAATCGTCGTGTCCTCGGTCTCGCCAGAACGGTGCGAGACGACGGCGGTAAAGGCTGCACGTTTCGCCATCTCGATAGCATCCATCGTCTCCGTGAGTGTGCCGATTTGATTGAGCTTGATAAGAATGGAGTTCGCCGAATGCTCTTGAATACCGCGTTTCAGTCGTTGTGTGTTGGTCACGAAGAGGTCATCGCCAACCAACTGAATGCGGTTTCCAAGACGCTGACGCAGTTGTGACCAGCCTTCCCAATCGTCTTCGGCGAGACCATCTTCAATAGTGATGATAGGATATTCACCTATCCACTGCTCATACAGGTCGATCATCTCGCTGGATGTGAGTGTGCGGCCTTCACGAGCGAGAATGTATTTGCCGTTATCGTAAAACTCGGTGGCGGCAGGGTCCATGCCCAGGAAGATATCGACGCCCGGTTTGTATCCTGCTGTCTCGATAGCGGCGACGATGACCTCTAATGCCTCTCGATTCGAGCCAAGCGAAGGGGCAAAACCGCCCTCATCACCAACATTCGTATTGAGCTTGCGGTCATGCAGCACCTTTTTGAGTCCCTGATAGACCTCAGACCCCATACGGAGTGCGTCGTGAAACGAGGACGCACCGACGGGAAGCACCATATACTCCTGCATATCGGTGGAGTTATCGGCATGCTTGCCCCCGTTCAAAATATTCATCATCGGCACAGGCAATGTACGTGCCGCGACGCCGCCGAGGTAGCGGTACAATGGCTGTCCATAAGCATTCGCGGCTGCTTTCGCGGCTGCCAAGGAGACACCAAGCATCGCATTCGCACCAAGTTTGCCCTTATTCGGTGTGCCATCAAGCTCGATCATCACCTCATCGAGCGTTGTCTGGTCTACGGCGTCAAGTCCTGTGATCGCGTCGGCAATGCTATCGTTCACGTTCGCAACGGCCTTGAGAACGCCCTTGCCGCCATAACGTTTCTTGTCGCCATCGCGTAGCTCGACAGCCTCATGTGCGCCCGTCGATGCTCCAGAAGGAACGGCGGCAACGCCACTTGCTCCCCCCATCAGAATAACCTCGACCTGCACAGTAGGATTACCACGCGAATCGAGTATCTCCTGAGCCATCACGCCTTCAATTGTAGTGATATCGCTGTAGTTACTTGCCATAGAAATCACTCTCCGAAAAAATATAGTTCTCTGTATATGTTAGCAAGGCAATTCAATACCGTGTAGTGCCGTGATTTATCACGGGCGTCTGGCACACACCCGTGATAAATCACGGCACTAC
>DAIQNC010000277.1:807-5768 GCA_036788655.1 Ktedonobacteraceae bacterium | reverse complement strand
TACCTCATCAACTACGACAACGAGCCGGGGACGGAACGCTTGCAAAGTATCGAAGACCGTGAGCGTTTCGACGAAGGCACAAAGTGTATTCTCTGCGGAGCCTGCACGGGTTCGTGTCCCTCGATCTGGGGTAATCAGAACTGGGTTGGACCAGCCGCCATCGTCAACGCACACCGTTTCATCTTCGATAGCCGCGACCAGGGAGCCGCCGACCGTCTCGCCATCCTCGGTCAACGCGACGGCGTATGGCGATGCCGCACCATCTTCAACTGCTCCGACGCCTGCCCACGCGGTATCCCCGTCACCGACCTGATCGAGCAAGTCAAACGCGCCATCGTGTATAACGACACGAAAGCATAATTCTGTACGAGCGTAACTCTGTACGGGTCATAATTCATTACACCCTGCTCGCCTATTATCGAATGTGTATCAGATGCGATGAATGTGGTCGTGTGGCTACAGGGTGTAATGAATTATGACCCGTACATGGGTGCGTTACGATGAACATTCGTGGTATGGCTACAGGGTGTAATGAATTATACCCGTACATGGGTGCGTTACGATGAGCGAGGTGATGTGGCTGGCAGAGTGTAATGATGAACTTTGACGAAATAACCTGGACATTGGTGGTAGGTGAGCCAGGGTGTAATAAATTAAGACCCCTACACTGTGCTAGTGAGCATCCTCTACGATTGCAAGCCAGCCACCAGCGTGTAGGGGTCTTAATTTATTACACCCTGGCTCACTTACCACCTGTGTCCAGCATAGTTTCTCAATCTCCATAATTATACCCGTACATTCTAGCCTTGATAGAAATGTGAGGGATTGTTGACGCAATAATATTTGAAATGCTAGAGGTAATCTGACATGTACGGGCATAATTCATTACACCCTGTAGCCATACCACGAATGTTCACAGCAGCATATCAATGTTCATTCTTGAAGGTGTGCCTATTTGCAAATCACGCAAATCATCATGGGCTCCTTTTCAAATGTAGCGTTTGAGCTGAATGAGATCATTCTTTGCCTGCTCAAAGTACCGTAATGTAGGCATCTTGCTTACTGCTCATCCGCCGCCAGGAGAGGGTCGATATCCTCATCGGCATAGCTCCCACCCTGGTCAAGTGCGTGTTGAACATGCTCGCGTAGTGCTGCTAACTTCAGTTGCCTGATTTCAAGCTGCCGCAGCGCATCGCGGATAACCTCACTTTCATTATTGTAATAACCAGATGTGACCATCTCTTTTACGAAATGGTCAAGATGCTCGCCGAGCGAATAACTTCCTGCCATGTGTAACTCCCTTCTGAATATACTTCCTTTCGCCTTCGTTATACCATTAGATACTAATAGTCACTAGCCCTTTGCAAAAATATGAAATGCATTCTCATTCTTTATACACATCATGTGATACACTTTCCATATCATGACACAGCAGCAACAACTCCACAATTCATCTATCCCACCTAACGTCTGGCGCGTCTGGTTCGTGCGTCACGGCATGACCGAGTGGAACGTGCAGGGGCGTTTCTGTGGACGCAGCGATATTTCGCTTTCATCAAAGGGACGCGAACAGGCGCAATGGCTCGCTACACGTCTGCGTTCCCTCGTTTCGCGTCCGGTCACTGTATACGCAAGCGATTTACCACGTGCTTATGAAACCGCGAGCAGTATTGCAACATCCTTTGCCACTCCCGTTATCGTCTCAAAGGAATGGCGCGAAATCGACTTCGGCGACTTCGAGGGATTGACGTATTCAGAGGTGGAGACGCGCTATCCTGAGCATCTCGGCTTTTTCACAGAGCCTGATAAGTACGCACCTCTGCATGGTGAGGCTCTATCAGACGTTGTGCAACGTACACAACGCGAACTCAAATCCATATTGCAGCAATCATCCTCAACGCAATCTATCATTATCGTCAGTCATGGCGGAGCGTTACGCGCCTTGCTTTGCTCACTTCTCGGTATGCCACTACGTCGTCAGTGGCAGCTACGTATCGACGTTGACTCTATCAGTGCCGTTGACCTCTCATTCGATGACGATGGTTCGCTGCTTGCCACGCTCTTGTTGCTGAATATGAATGAACAATACACGGGGATGATGTAAGAATGCCTATGCTGAATTGGCTCATCGAGCAATATACCGAACTGGTTGCCGCCGTGCGTTTCCTCTCAACTATCCCCATGCCCGGAGCGACACGCCTTTTCGAGACGCAACAGACGAAGCAGGAGACGCCGCGCCTCATTCTCGGTAGTGCTTATTTCCCACTTGTTGGTTTGCTTATCGCTCTCATCCTCGGCCTCCTGCTTACACTCGCCAACCTCATATTTCCGCATCTGGTAGTTGCCGCACTTCTGACTATTGCGCTCGTTATTCTGACAGGTGGGTTGCATCTTGATGGTTTGATGGATACGTGCGATGGTGTGTTTGGGGGCAGGACACGCGAACGCCGTCTGGAAATTATGCGTGATAGTCGCGTTGGCAGCTTTGGTGTACTTGGCGGAGCCTGTGTGCTTCTGCTCACGTTCGCGCTGTTTGCCAGCATGAATACGCATATGTTAATCATAGCATTCCTGACAGTGTTGCCCTGCTCACGCTGGGCAATGGTGCTTGCCTTGCGCGTCTTCCCCTCGGCACGTTCGACGGGGCTTGGCGTTACATTTCGGCAAACGGTGACACCTGTGCGTCTTATCGTTGCCGGGAGTATTGCCTTAATAGCCGCGCTTATCGCAGGTCATTTCTTCGGCCTTATCGTCTGGCTTATCACAACCTGCGTCTCACTGGTAATGGGCGCATGGTTCATGGATCGTCTCGGCGGCTTGACAGGCGATAGCTATGGAGCTATTGCGGAAATGAGCGAGGTGATTGGGATGTTGGTGCTGTTGAGCTTCTTAATACAATATTAATAGACGATTGGCCTTTTTGTCAGTATGATAATAACTATATATCTTAGATGTTCTTTTATTTTCTTGTGTATACCATCTTATCATAGGAACGTTCCATTTATTTTTCGATATGTACGTACAAATTATCTCGCCTTGACTGGAAATGAGTTCAAAGATGCAACAAAAGTACCAGTGGCGCGAACTCCTGACTCAGTACATTAGTACGATGCAGGAGCGGCAACGCATTGCCGATTTCATTGGTGTCGCGCCCATCACGCTGACTCGCTGGGCAAGCGGTGAGTCCAATCCACGCTTAGAGAGTATACGACGCCTTTTGCAAGCACTTCCCGACAAACGCCAATTGCTCCTGCCCTCCCTCCTCGAAGAGTTTAGAGAGTTTGCCTCATCGATCTCACCTATCGTCTCCGAATCCGATATTCCACACGTAATTCCGGCAGAGTTTTATGCGCGTGTTCTTCATACACTCTCGATTACTCGTGAGAGTTTGCGTTTCCCCTCACTTGGTGATCTCATTTTGCAGCAGGCATTGAAGCACCTGGACGCTTCGCGTAAGGGTATGTCGATTATTGTGGCAAGCTGTGTTGTGCCAGACGAGGGCGGAATGGTGCAGAGTCTGCGTGAACAGTTAGGACGCGGAACACCACCATGGGAGCCACAACTGGAGCAGAAGGGTATTTTGCTGGGAGCGGAATCGCTGGCAGGACAGGCTCTGCTCACCTGGCATCTGGAGCATAATCCTGACCTGAAGACATCCAGTGTTGCAGGTGGCTATCGCGGGCCATGGGAAGAAAGTGCCGTTGCTATGCCCATTTTGCATCAAGGCAAAGTTGCAGGTAGTCTGCTTGTTTCTAGTACGCAACCTGAGTATTTTACTCAGGACATGTATCACTTGATTGAGCAGTATGCGGAGCTGCTGGCTTTGATTTTCGAGCCTGACGATTTCTACGAACGAGATCGCATTATCCTGACCGTGATGCCATCCCCGGAGCGACAGGCTCCTCTGCTTGCTACCTATCGTACACGAATGATGCAGGTGATGAGCCGAGCGCAACGCAATCAAGAACCGTTGTCTTTTACCGAGGCCGAACGCATCGTCTGGAAACAGCTTGAGCAGGAATTGGCCCGGCAACTGTTATAATGTAGTGGCGTGATTTATCACGCAAGGAGATTCCCATTGTCGAACGAGCAGGAAAATACATATGTCATAGATAGTGAGAGCGGCACGGAAATGGCGCGTCTCACCGACCAGGATCGTCTCTTTACCGAGGCGGCGGGCAGCCTTTTCCCACCCGACCTCGATCTCTCATCAGTCACACGTGTTCTCGATGTTGCATGTGGCCCCGGCGGTTGGGGTCTCGAAGTTGCCTATCGCTATCCCGAAATAGATGTCGTGGGTCTCGATATCAGTAATATTATGATTCAATATGCGAATGCACAGGCAGATGTGCAGCATCTCAGTAATGCACACTTTCAAGTAGGCGATGTACTCAAAACGCTTCCATTCGATGAGAACACGTTCGATGTCGTCAATGCACGTTTTATTATTTCATTTATGCTAAGAGAGTCGTGGCCTCATGTAGTGCAAGAACTCGTGCGCGTCCTGAAGCCAGGTGGAACAATCTGCCAGACCGAGACTGATAACTGGGGCATCTCTACAAGCCCTTCCCTGGAGCAGATGAAGCGGTTCGTATACAAATCCGCAGCAGATGCTGGACGGAGTTTCGATCCCGAAGGGCGTCACTTCGGTATCACGCCCATGCTTGGTGCATTTTTTCGCCAGGCCGGTTGTCAGGATATCCGCGAACAGGCCGGGGTTCTCAACGCATCGTATGGTGCAAAGGCATACGAAGGAACCTATCATGACTTCCAGTTTCTGCTAGAACTCATCCAGCCATTTATCCTAAAGATGGGGGTAGCGACGCAGAAAGAACTCAACGCACTCTACGACAATGTGCTGCTGGAAATGCTCTCGCCCGATTATCGTGCGCTCTGGTACTTCCTGCGCGTCTGGGGCCGTAAACCGCAAGCATAGTAGCAATATACCCATCCTCATCTCA
>DAIQNC010000277.1:278-776 GCA_036788655.1 Ktedonobacteraceae bacterium | reverse complement strand
CCGTGATGTATCACGTCCGCGTACCAACAAAGACCCGAAGCGGGTCTTCTGTCGGGACCATAATTTATTACGTCCTGGTGACCCCATCGCAAATCGTCGAAAACGCGAGGGCGCAATAAATTATGACCCGACAAATTTGAGCCAGATAGAGGTGAGCGATGGATTTTAAGGATAAGATTGTGCTTGTGACGGGTGCGAGTCGTGGTCTGGGCAAGGTAATTGCGCTGGATTTCGCAGCTCAGGGAGCGAAAGTTGTGCTGGTCGGACGACATATGCGAACGCTTGAGGATGTGGAAGATGCTATTGTGAGCAGAGGTGGCGATGCAATGTCGGTCGAAGCGGATATCTCGAACGCTGCTGCTGTCCAGGCACTGGCGATGGAAGTGGGTCTGCGTTACGGGCGCGTCGATATCCTCATCAACAATGCCGCCATTGCCCACCTCAGACCACTTGTCCAGGTGACGCAGGACGAATGGGAAGAGATGACGGGTGTTAACC
>DAIQNC010000277.1:0-260 GCA_036788655.1 Ktedonobacteraceae bacterium | reverse complement strand
GGCATGTTCGCTGTTACGCAGACCTTTCTTCCCGGCATAATCGAGCGCAAATCTGGCATTATCGTCAATGTCTCCGCCGCCATTGCTCGTAACGGCTTCCCCAACCTCGCCGTGTATAGCGCGACCAAAGCTGGCATTCTTGCCTTTACCGAAGCTCTCTCCAAAGAGGTGCGCCGCTATGGTGTGCAGGTCTACGCTGTCATGCCGCATGGCATCAACACCGACCTCTATAGAACACTCTTCGGTGCAACCGACCCCAC
>DAIQNC010000276.1:0-5768 GCA_036788655.1 Ktedonobacteraceae bacterium | reverse complement strand
ATGGAGTCCTGCTGGATTAGCGAGGACAAAGGATGCTTCCAGGGATGGTTCAGACGGACGTGATGAATCTGCCCCTACGTTGGTCTGCTGTGATGGTTGCGATGTTGTTTCAGTAGGATGCGTCTGTGTTGTCTCCTCGTCCTGTTGCTCAAACGGTTTGAGAAGCTTGAGGCGTTCTACGCTAGCAAGTTGTTCGGCTGCTTGCTGCACAGCAGTAACATCACGTCCCATGCTGGCCTCGATAGCGGCGGTAATGCCACCTTCGGTGAGTGGAGCGTAGCTGAGATGGACATGAGCGCGTTGCTCGTCGTCGAGCAGTTCGAGGGCAAATTCTGTAGAGAGAATAGCACTGCCCAGGTCGAGTAGCACTAGCACGCCATCGGGACTATCGACAGATTGAATCGCACTGGCGATGCGTTCTGCTGATGTCCCTAAAATATCGTTTCCCTCACCATCGTCTGCCCCTCCCGCCGCTGCCATTGGCACGGCTCCCTTCGTCATCTGTTGAGCAAGCGCGACAACACCTTGCGCGAGTTGTGCGCTATGTGAAACGATTACGAGTCCTACCGTCATGAGAACGACCCCTCTTCTTCCTGGTGCAAGCGAACAATCTTATGCGACCGTAATACGGGCATGTACACGGCCTTACAAAAGTGATAGCAGACCGTAGCAGCAATAACCAGATATAACAAAAGAAGGCGTAAGCTGAAATAGTACGCCTGTTTGTTGTATTTTATGGTTATAACGAGCTACGAAGGTGCAAATTGACTACGGGGTGTAATAAATTAAGACCCCTACAGAATGTGGAGCGTAATAAATTTGGCCTATAGGACATATACGACAACTTGTCGTGGTTATTCACAGACTCCGGCGAGGCACTTGAGCATGAGATAGCTAGAGGTTGCGCCGGGGTCTTGATGTCCGATGCTGCGTTCGCCGAGGTAGCTAGCTCGTCCTTTTGTAGCGAGCATAGGAATTGTGGCTTTCATACCCTCTTCGGCAGCATCGGCGGCCTGTGCAGTGATTTCAGCGAGGCTCTTGTTCTCGCCCAAAGCTGCCTTTGCCGCATCGAGGGCAGGAGAGAGTGCATCAACCATCGTTTTTTCGCCTGTGTGTGCCTTGCCACGGGCGACGATACCGCCGACAAAGGCTTCAAGCAGAGCAACGACATCCGCCGCTTCCAGTTCACTTTTGCCAGCAACTGCCCCACCTGCACGTAAGAAGGCCGTACCATAGAGAGGGCCGCTTGAGCCACCAACGGTTGAGACGAGGGTTGTACCGACGGTCTTGAACTGTGTTGCGCTATCCATCGTTTCCATTGTCGGGAATTTATTCCGAACGGCGGCGAAGCCGCGATCCATGTTTGTGCCGTGATCGGCGTCGCCAATAGGGGAATCGAGTTGTGTTAAATAAGCTGCGTTCTCATGCAATACGTCCGCGATTTTCCCAAGCCAGCGTAGTGTATCCTGATTGTTCATGCCTGCCACGTTTCCTTGCTTCTTGTAAAGTGATGTCGTTCATAAGGAGAAACCCTATAAACGACATCATATCACGAATTTGACGGAGTTATGCTACACGCCCCAACGTAACGCAGGAGTATGTACAGGAGCATCCCAGTATTTCGCCAGTTCGTCGTCCAGGCGCACGAGCGTGATGGAACAGCCCGCCATGTCGAGTGAGGTGATGTAGCTTCCAACGAGCGAACGCCCGATGCTGATACCCTTGCCCTTGAGGACGCGGTTCAGTTCGTTGTAGACGATGTAGAGTTCGATGAGCGGCGTGCCACCCATGCCGTTGACGAAGGCAAGAACCGATTCGCCCGATTTGAGGCCGAGGTCTTCGATGACGGGATTTGCAAGCATCTCGGTGATGTCTGAGGCAGGTGTGAGCTTGACACGGCGACGCCCCGGCTCACCATGAATGCCAATACCAATCTCCATCTCGTCCTCACCGAGGTCGAAATTGGGCTTTCCGGCGGCAGGCACGGTTCCAGAAGTGAGGGCCATACCCATGCTGCGTCCCTGGCTATTCACCTTGCGAGCAAGTGCCGCAACCTGTTCGAGAGGTGCGCCACTCTCGGCGAGGCCGCCGACGATTTTTTCAAGTAGCACTGTCACGCCTACGCCGCGTCGTCCTGCTGTATACAGGCTATCCTGTACCGCGACATCATCGTTGGTGACGACTGACTCGACCTGAATACCATCAGCAGAGGCCAGTTCCGCCGCCATCTCGAAGTTGAGAACGTCGCCAGTATAGTTCTTGACGATGTGTAGTACACCTGCACCGCCATTGACTGCTTTTGTTGCGGCAAGCATCTGGTCTGGTACGGGCGAGGTAAATACTGCACCGGGGCAGGCCGCATCGAGCATTCCCATACCTACGAAGCCACCATGCATTGGCTCGTGACCGCTACCACCGCCCGAAATAACGCCAACTTTGCCCTGCCTCGGCGCGTCCTTACGCACGACAATCTGGTTCTCCATATCAACGGTAATCAGGTCAGCATGAGCCGCAGCCATACCAGCTAACGCCTCGGTGACGACATCTTCCGGTTTGTTGATAAGCTTCTTCATGGATGGTTGCTCCTTTGAAATGTGGGGACGTGATTCATGGTTGTGAACATTCTGGTGTGGTTCGGGGGTGTAATAAATTAGACCCGTACAGTGCAGCGTTGCCCCAACGATTGATAGTATTGTGGCCTTCCTTTTTTGCCATTTATCCCACGTTTCATCAATGCTACACTGTACGGGTCTAATTCATTACACCCTGCGAACCACACTACCAATGCCCAGAATTTATTTGACGACCGCGAATTCGGCGTCTATCTGTCCCTGAATGGATGTACGATAGGTGTCGATCATCTGCTGTTTTGTTTCGGGCGACCAGGACAGCTCTTGCGCCATCATGTCCGCCACCTCGTTCAGAATGCCGAGTCCCCGGTCACGGTCTTCCAGTGTGATTGAGGTGCGACGGGCCAGGAAGTCGTAAGGGGTCATCGCCATCTCCTGACGACAGGCATGGATGACTTCGGCACGAATGTAGGGCAGGTCTTCGACGAGCCGATTGCCAAGCGAAGCATCCGCTTGAACCAGTTCGTAGACGTTCCTTGCCTCAGTGCCGTAGGAATGACCGAGATGTGCGATGATTTTCGCATCCAAACCAAGTGAGTCGCCGAATTGTGCAAGTTCTTTTTGCATCACAGTCCAACCAGCACTGCCTTGCAGCCGTAGCCGTTCGGTAGGATGCACAGGCTTCATGCCGTCGCGTTTGCTCAAGACATCGACGGTATCCTGCGCCATGCGTCGATAGGTGGTCAACTTGCCGCCTACGACGGTGACGAGACCCGATGGACTCTGTAGCACGACGTGCGAACGCGAGAGCTTTGCGCTTGACTGGTTTGCATCACGCGGTTTGACGAGCGGGCGATAGCCAGCGTAGGTGCTAACGATATCGTCGGCGGTGAGGTTCAGCGAGAGGTAGCGATTGAGATGGTGGAGCAGGTACTGCACCTCATCCTGATTCGTCGTCGGATGGTCGAGGTCTCCGCTACCTGTGTCGGTTGTGCCAAAGACTACACGCGATTCCCAGGGAACAATGAAGAGAATACGTTTGTCGTCTGTCTCTGGCAACACAATCGCATCATTGCCCATTTTGATATCATCGCGTGAGAAGACGAGGTGAACGCCTTTGCTTGGCTCGACCCGAACCATTGGCTCCGCATCGGTGAGTTCCTCGACCTGCTCCGAGTAGACGCCCGTCGCGTTGACGATGTGGCGTGCGCGTACTGTGTATTCCTGGTCGCCCAGACGGTCATGTATACGCGCTCCGTAGACTTTGCCGTTCTCAGAGAGGAACGAGGTGACTTCGGCATAGTTAACGATGGTTGCCCCATACTGAGCCGCCGTGCGAATGACTGCCATTGTCAGACGCGCATCGTTGGTCTGTGCGTCATAATAGACAAAGCCCTCTTTGAGTCCTTTCGTCACCAGGGAAGGAGCGGACTCAAGCACCTGCTCGCGTGTGATATGGCGATGGCGATGAATATTGTGCCAACCTGCGAGGGCATCGTACATCCAGAGGCCGATGTCGAGTAGTTGACTGAGACCAACGCCACCCGGCGTCGTGAAAGGCATTCCGACAGGGTGACGGTCTCCTTCATAAATTGGAAGTACGAAGGCGACTGGTTGAACCAGGAATGGCGCGTTTTGTACGAGCAGGCCACGCTCAACCAGAGCCTCATGCACTAAAGCAAAATCGAAGTTAGGAAGATAGCGAATGCCACCATGCACAAGCTTAGTCGATTTGCTACTTGTGCCACTGGCAAAGTCGGTCTTTTCCACCAGCGCGACACTGTAGCCACGCGATACGGCATCCAGTGCAACACCCGCTCCAGTAATGCCGCCCCCGATGACAAGCACGTCAAAGGGTTCGCTATCTAAATGTGTCAGATTGTGCATTCGCACACTTGCTGAGAGTGGTTGCATGATATTTACGAATGTTCACTCTGTAACAACGTAATGATGAAAATTCCGTTATTACGTTGTTACAGGGCAAACATTCGTCCTTTCTCGTTACGATAGAGAGATGGATGAACTGTGTAAATTTCTACGACTCGATAGCGGTATCAGGCTCACGTACAGCCTCACCCTTTGTCTCAGTATCACCGGACTGTATGAGTCCTCGTGCGACCAGCACTTTCGCGATGGTGTAGTCGTAGATGAGGCCACCGACGACGCCACCTATCAGAGGAGAGACGATAGGAACCCAGAAGTAGAAGTTGTTAGCGGAGAAGCTGTTTCCACCATCAACGATGGCAACCCAGAGGCGAGGGCCGAAGTCACGTGCAGGGTTGATAGCATATCCTGAGTTGAGGCCGAAGGAAGCACCGATGGCGACAATCAATAGACCGATGATGAGTGGGTTCAAGTTCGCCTGTACAGGCTGGTTGCGTCCATCGACAATGGCGAAGATGAGGCCAACCAGTAGCGCGGTTCCAATAAACTCATCGCCGAAGGCGTTGAACAGGGTGACAAAGCTCTTCGGGCTGGTATAGAAGACATAGCCGACATCTTGTGAGAAGGTATGCCCAGCTGCCACGTTCGCATAAAGCGCATTACGATACACGAAGTAGAGGAGACCAGCAGCAATAAAAGCACCTAATACCTGAGCGATGATGTATGGAATGACCTTGTTCCATGCGAAACGACGGCCTACAGCGAGACCGAGTGTTACAGCAGGATTGAGGTGCGCTCCGCTAATTGCGCCGGAGACATAGATGCCGAGCATAACAGCGAAGCCCCATCCGAACATGATAACATCCCAGGTGTTTGTTCCAGGTACAGACTGCCTGAACAGTCCAAAACATGCTACGCACCCATCTCCAAAGAGGATAAGTACCAGCGTGCCAAAGAATTCCGCGATTGCCTCGCCAAAGGTTCCGGCGAGCGCGGAGGGACGTGCAGTCCCTGCGACTTGTGCCATGATAATAACTCCATTTCTCTCCACTAAGGGAGTAGAGCGGCCAACTCTTTCTATCGTATATCTGTATCAATAAGGGTATTACAGGCATACTAGTTGCCGCTCTTTGTGGCTCGCGTGAGCCTGTGAAAGATGAAAAAAAGGAAACGAGAGAAATCAGCGAAAGACTGGCGAACGAACCAGTAATTTATGTCGGTTTTTATCCATCAGGGAGACGTAGAGGTGCAATTCATTGCACCGTCGTCTCCAGGCGCAAGGTGCAATGGATTGCACCTCTACATCTCCCCGAT
>DAIQNC010000275.1:4602-5771 GCA_036788655.1 Ktedonobacteraceae bacterium | reverse complement strand
CAGCCATAAAACATTCCTCCTTCCTCGCTTACACGAACAGGAAGAAAGGAATGTCTCTCAGCTTGTCCCTCTGTAGGGGCCATAATTTATTACGCCCTTGTAACCCACTACGCATCGTCGAAGGGACACGAGGGCGTAATAAATTATGGCCCCTACAGAGGGGATTTTATGAGCGCACGGCGAAGAGGCCGAGGCTGAACGCGATGATGTCCTCAGCCGATCCCCATACTGGATCAGGTACGTTTGTGGTTTTGTCGAGTGCGGAGCGGCTGTAGTAGCCGATGAGCGTACCAACGGTTGCACCTGCTGCACCAATAGCTGCTCCCATGATGGCGGATTTATTGGCGCGGCGGAACATGGTCGAGCCAGCCTGACCACCGATGGCGATGCGTCCCAGGAAGGGGCCGGACTTGATGCGGCTCGGTGTGTTTGGCATTTTGTCGGCGATGATTTCGCCAACTGCGGCGGTGGTGACGCTGATACGTGCGGCTGGTAGATTGCTGAGACGGCTGACAAGTGAATTATCCTCTCCTTCATCTTGTGGCTTCGTCCAGTCGAGCAGCGCAAGCGGCATCATCGAGCGCATTCCGGCGACGACACCGAGGGCAGCAGTACGTATGATGAGATCGTTGCTCGGCTTGTTCTCATCTTCCGCGACAACGGCTCCTGCTGGCTGCACTTCGTCGGCAAGCAGCGAGAGCATGGTGCTATAGATACTCTGTAATCCGAGCGGAGCAAAGGTGCGCTCGAAGAAGCCACCCACACCACCGCTTCCCTGCCATTCTGTAGCGATACGCACCTTCGACTGGTCGCCGCCATTAACAGGCTTGACCGTCCACGTTGTCACGAGCGAGGAGCCTGTATCGCGTTCGGTAATCTCCGTACCGCGCTTCGACTCGATGACATTCATATGATAGGGGCGTTCGCGTCCTGCTGCCTGTAGATTGTAGCTGATGACTGTCCCATCACCATTGCCGCCCTTCTCGACCTTGTAGTTGAGAAAGTTAGGCGTAAGTATCTGCGGTCTTACGGTGCGGTAATCGTTGATTGCGTCATACACCGTCTCCGGCTTTGCGGCGATAATGCGTTCACTTGTTGCGCGTACACGACTCATAGTTGTATGTTTCTCCTGATTTTTTATTTGTTTTTGCTTACACGTCGTAGCGTGG
>DAIQNC010000275.1:2908-4501 GCA_036788655.1 Ktedonobacteraceae bacterium | reverse complement strand
TCATTACACCCCGGTCGCCACGACATATATCATATACACATATTATGAGGCTGAGATGGCAACAATGCCATTCATTGTGCCTACATAGACCATATTGGTTGACAGGGTGGGCGTGTTAAAACGGGCTGTTGCAGGAATAGACACCGATGCGCGTACTGCTCCTGTATTCGCATTCAGAGCATACAGCTTTCCCGATGGATCAAGGCTATAGACCGTGTGTCCACCGATGACGGGCGAACCGACGATATTCTGTGCTGCCTGCCAACCCAACGTGATACTCCCCGATGCGCTAATCTGTATCTGTCGTATGCCTTCGGTGCAGGGGACGATGACGGTTGACCCCATCGCAGCAGAGCCGCCATAGGCATGACAGACGTTCGCCGATTGCACCTGTCCGCCAATGCCGCCGAGATTGTTGGCATGAAGAATATAGCCTGTGCCACTTTTCCCATCAGTGTAAACGAAGCCGTTGGGCAAGAGTAACGGCCCCATCGAGCCGAGGTCGGCATCGCTGGCGTTCTCCTGCTGCCATGATGAGGGCGCAAAGCCATCTTGAAGTTGCAGTGTGGGTGAGAGGCGCAATACGGAGTCGCTATGGTCCCAGTTTCCACTTGTCACCTCACCATTTCCAACCGCAACGAAAACCTGCCCTTGTGCGTCGATAGTTGGACCCGACGCGGCCCAGATGCCGCCTTTACGTGGCGTGGGAACTTGATAGGACAACAGAGTGCCATTGCCATCGGTACGCGAGGCGACAACGCGACCCATATAGTTACTACAGTCTCCATCGAGTCCACCATAGGCGATATAGACCATGCCGTTCGAGAGCGCGAGGGCGGCGCGTTGTTGGTATGCACTGATATCCATACCCCGGACATCGACGGAGCGACGTACTTTTATCTGTCCGGTCGTAGCATCAACGCCGACAAGAATATGTGCAGGGCCAGTCGTTTCGGCAACTGCAAAGACAAGGTTGGTCTGTGGATCATATACAGGCGTTCCCGTAATGCCGAGCGGGTCAATATTGCCACATGGCAGGTCTGCGCGTGGCTCTGGTGTACCCACATTCGTATGCCATTGCACCTGACCCGTTTTGCTATCGAGTGCGTACATGCTGTTGTTTTCAGTAGCGACGAGCAGGTGCGAGCCGACAATCAATGGCTCCGCGTAGACTGCGCCATCGAGTTGCATATTCCACGCTGTAGAGAGCTTCGATGGGTCGCTCATAGTAGCAAAGTAGCCTGAGCGCGAATTATCATAGTGATAGGTTGTCCAATCGGTGCTGCTTGTCGTTGGAGTCGTGGTATGTGTGGTTGTATCTGTTGGCAAGGCAAGAGGCGTCTTGTTGGTGACGGGTTGATTGCTAGATGTTGTGCCACTGCATCCTGCGAGGATGAATAGTAATGCGAAAAATAAACAGGTTACATGTCTATTAGATGGTTTCATACGGTATCCTTTATATGGATATTGGTAAAATGAGATGAACATGGGTGAATGGGAAAAAGGTGGAATGATAGGCATTGACAGAGTGCGGTGAACGTATGTGGTATGGTTACCAGGGTGTGATAGAATCAGACCCCTACACTGTGGTGG
>DAIQNC010000275.1:0-2898 GCA_036788655.1 Ktedonobacteraceae bacterium | reverse complement strand
CTTATGAGCAATCCACCACAGTGTAGGGGTCTGATTCTATCACACCCTGGTAGCCCATTTATAATGTTCCAAATTCATTTTCAATGTCTATCATTCCACCCTTTCCCCTATCCATCAATGTTATCGTTATACATTACCTCTCCACCACGAATTTCCTTCCCTTGCTGTTACAACGTCAAGAAACGGGTATCGTGGAAACCAAGGTGTAAGGAACCAGGGTGTAAGTGTAGGCAACCAGGGCGTAATAGAATTACGCCCCTACAGAGTTGGTTTCATCTACGGGCTGCTCGATAGTTGGCGGCGTCTTAGGCGTAATCAGCATGTGCTTGCGCCCACGTCCATGCATGACAAGGAAGAGTAGCAGGATGATGAGCGGAATGACTCCAATGAACCATCCGAGCCAGAGCGGAATAGCTGGCGGAGCCGTTGCCACTATCGGAACATCGACTGTTCCACTACCAGCAGCACCGTGAACAGCAATGCGTAGCACCCATGGGCCTTGCACAGTAATTTCTGCATCGCCCTGAATGCCGCCCATGTGATGCGCGTCGGGGCCGATGCTGGCACGGACAGGCGTTGCTGGAATATCGCCCGTCGGCACGGAGAAGACGCTATACGTTATCTGCTGTGCTGGTTGTGCCTGTATCGAGAAGGGCAAGGTGAAACCTGCGTTTGCCGGATAGTCGTAGAGGTTCACGGTCAGCGCATAGGGGCCATCCTGCACATGTATCACACGCTTTGGTGTATTGCCATGTGTTGTTGACGCAATGGATATCACCAGTTCAATAATGAGAACGACAAGCGCGAGCAGGCCGATAACGAGTAGAATGCGCTGGAGCAGTTTAGGAATTGATGTTTGCATATGAATATATTCCTCTTATTGCTCTAATTCGTGGATGACGTTGCCTGTACGTTGGCCGAGCCATGCTCCGACGTAGCCACCTGCGAACCCGATGAGCAGCGTGAGGATAAAGCTCACGATGCCAAACTGTATGACGAGGTAGGCAGGATAGGGCGGATAGATGATTGGTGCTGGCAGAAAGCCGATGAGTGTGCTTATCGCCAGAATGGGAAGCAGTTTATTCACCGACCAGTTACGTTTGCGAGCGCGACGCATTACGAGGTCGAAGATGATGGCTCCTATGAGGAAGAGCAGAGGCCAGTCGATAGTGACGGCAACAGGATGCGCCCCTGCACGACGATACGCCTGCTGCTCGATTTGCATGAGGATTGTCGTTGCCTTCGGGATATAGAGAGTGTCGATGCCCACGAAGATGAGCGAGACTAAGACAACTCCGCTTGCCGCCCATCGCCAGGGCAATGCGGAAGATGCTGCGACGAAGGTGTAAAGACCGAAGAGCGCGGCAAGCGCGGCAAAGACATTGATGGTAACAGGCCCAAGTGGAAGATTCCCCATGCCACCATAGGCATCGAAGAGCAGGAACGTCAGCACTGACAACATGATAGCAAAAGAGATGAGGACGCCGATGTTGCTCCATCGCTGTGCTGCACGTGCCGACTCATGCGCTGAGAGATTTGCCGCCGAAGTCAGTGTATACGCCGCACCGAGGGCAACCGCTGCCATACTCGCAATAATCATCACGTGGAAGGGAGCCCATATCTGTACGTCGATGCCGTAGAGCGAGTGCCAGTAGGCATCTAGCGGAAAGCCAATTGCAGCACTCAACGCGCCATATCCTGCGATATACGCACCCAGTGAGCCACGAAAGGCATCAGCGAACTGAGTGCTGCTATGAGCAACTCGTGCATCGCGTCTTGCCCAGAGTGTCTCAATCAGGACGCACGAGAGCGCGGCGACACCCGCTATCAGAATGCCGAACAGCATCATGATGTGTGGTGGAATCAATGTGCGGTCACGCCCAATATACGAGTGCCACTGGATATCCCAGCTTGTCCCTAAAAAGAAAATAGTTGCGCCAAGTAAGATGACGTAACCGAGTGCCAAACGTAGTGTGCGTACTGCACGCAGTGAGTACGACTGCGCTACAGGAGTGGTCAAAGCTCCAGAATCAAGTGCCTTTGCCATATAGAAGCTTCCTTCTCTCATGAAACGTAACGTTCTCATTGTCAAACTCTAGTCCACAATAATGTACGATTCAACGTGAGAGAAGTTTTGTGAATGCCGAAATATTGTAGGAGCGTCATTCATTGCGCGAAATCACCACACACGCGCAATGAATGAAGCCCCTACAATATATTCCCTATGCCTTCGGTTGTGGCTCGTAGACGCCTTTGATATTCTCGAAGCGAGGACGGTAGCGCGACTCAAGGTAGTCGGCAGGGTTGACGCGACGGGCAGGGTAGTTCTTGCCGGGGATATCGGTGGCGATAAAGTCGCCGTGACGCGAGGCCGCCATAATGCCGTACCTGCCCGACTCAACTGCGCTCATCATGAGGTTGGCGTAGTAGATTGCCATGTGCTTGTCGTAAACCTCTGGCTCACCACTTCTGAGGAAGTAGGTCAGGTCGATGGGCAGGAAGCGGATGCCGGGAAGTCGTTTGGTGAGTTCCTCGGCAAGAAATTCGGCGACATTGGCCTTCTTGCGATGTCCATAGGCGTCTGCTGGCCCCGTTTCTGGCACCGGAACACCGAAGTTCGCGCCCTCAGAGAGGACTATGGTCGAGTAGTTCTGTGGATTGCGCCTGTCCTGTTGCACGAGATCGGCGAGTTTGTCGATGTCGATGGGAACTTCGGGGATGATAAGACGGTCTGTCCATGCGACGATGGCGGTTTCGAGCGCGGTAAAGCCAGCGTCGCGTCCGAACATACGGAATAGAATCGTCTCACTATGCGACTCTGCCGTAGAGCGAATACGGTTGATGAACTCAACTGCACGACTGATGGCGGTCTGGAAGCCGATGCAGTAATCGGTTCCC
>DAIQNC010000274.1:3171-5787 GCA_036788655.1 Ktedonobacteraceae bacterium | reverse complement strand
CAGCCCCTCAAGCTAGAAATAGTGAATCGTTCGACGCTCGCTCATTATCTGAACGAACGAGGTGAGTCCGAACCACATTCGCTTGGCGCAACTATGAGTGAGGCACATCTGTTGAATGGGCGTGTGATTTCCACATCGGTGAGTGGAGTAGCGGTACTGGTAGGACTGCCGGAATTGCTCTTTAGAGGCGTCGTTGTGCATGAACTGGGTCATGTCTGGCTCGTTGTGCAAGGTGTGCAACATCTCCCATCGTGGCAGGAAGAGGGCTTCTGTGAGCTGCTCTCCTATCGTTTCTACAGCGAAGTCAATACATTGGAGAGCCACTATCGGGCTGAGAACATCGAGCGTAACCCGAATCCTGTGTATGGCGAAGGCTTCCGGCGTGTGCGAGAATATGCGAACCGTGTAGGCTTTCAACGATTGCTTGACGAGTTACAAACGACAAAACGGCTGTCTCTTCGATGAAGCAAGCCAATGTGTACAAGTTCGGTGAAAATGGCTCCTCAATAAGCCAACTATTTCTGTTACACTGAGAGAAGGATATGGTAGAAGCTTTTCCTGAATTAGAAACGAAACGCCTTGTGTTACGAGAGATGCAACCAGATGATGCGGAGGCATACTTTCGCGTCTTGTCTGATGCTGAGGTGATGCAATACTATGATGGGCTACCTTTTACGACACTGGAACAGTCGTATCAATCAATTGCGCGTCATCATCGCCGATTTGAGCAGGAAGAGGGCATTCGCTGGGGTATTACACTGAAAGGTGAAAATATCGTCATTGGAAACTGTGGATTTGCCTGGGATACGCAGCATCGCTCTGCTGTGCTTGTATATGTTCTTTCGCGCTCCTACTGGCGACAAGGCATTATGGCAGAGGCATTACAAGCGATACTCACGTTCGGTTTTGATACGAAGCATGTACATCGTGTCGAGGCAGAGGTTGTTGTGAATAATGGTGCATCTATACACATCTTGCAAAAATTCGGTTTTCAGGAAGAAGGTGTATTGCGAGAACGCTTTTTTGTCAATGAACATTTTTACGACGAGAAAATCTTTTCACTCCTTGAAGAGGAATTCAGGCAACAGTAAAGAGGGAGTTTTATGTATATTCCCAGAGCGTTTGAAATCGAAGATATCAAAGCTATCCATCAGTTCATGCGTGACTATGATTTCGCTATTCTGGTGACACAACGGGAAGGTGTTCCATTCGCTACACACCTCCCGACAGTGCTTGATGACAAGCGTGGTCCGTTTGGCACTATCGAAGCACATGTTGCACGTGCAAATCCACAGTGGCGCGATTTCGATGAGACCAATGTGACAGGTAGCGACAATCAAGAAGTCTTGCTTATCTTTCAGGGTCCCCATTCCTATATCTCTCCATCATGGTATGTCGATAATGCAGCGTCAAGTGTACCAACCTGGAACTATGAGATTGTTCACGCCTATGGGAAGCTCCACCTGCTAAAGGATGTAGAACATGTTCGTGGCCTTTTGCAACGGCTCATCCATAGGAACGAGTCGCGCTTTGAGCATCCCTGGCATATGCCCTTCTCAGATGAGGAATTGCAAAAGCGCATGTCCGGTTTCGTCTGCTTCGAGATTGAGCTTACTCGACTGGAAGGGAAAGGCAAGTTGAGCCAGAACCGCACAGTGAACGATCAGCGACACGTCATTACCGCACTGGAAGAGAATGCAGAACTACTGGGTGAGGGGGCTATTGGAGTCGCTGACCTTATGAAGCAACATACCCCATGAGACGATGCGCTGCGGGAATAACATAATCATAGGTGCATATTCCAGTTTCATCGAGCGGTACTGGATATAACGCTCACGTAACAAGATAAGGGCAGGTGCGTGTCGTTCGTGGTCAGGAGCGATGAGTTGAGCATGAGCGTGAATGAGAATGTAGCCAAGATGCGACCAATCGTCATCGTACCGATCAATGAGGAGCGAGACCTGTGGGCGTACCTGAATGTTGTGAACGCGACGTAACTGTGTTCCCTCAACGAGCTTAGGCTTCTCGTCGAGGGGCGAGTAGAAGTATGTGCCATCGAAAGCATAGCAGACAGGTATGAGCGTTGGATTCCCAGATTCACCTGCTGTGGCAAGTCGTGCTACACGCTGTTCCTGCACAAACGAGATTTCTTGCTCTGTCAATGTGGAACGTTCAGACATTGCGTATTTCCTTTATTCGTAGAAAAGTGATTTATCACTTGCGTTATCACCGTGCTACGAAGTGATAAATCACCTTTCTACGAATATTAGCGGCCCGCTGGCCGGATTTTCTCAACCTCTGGAATAATTTGATTGGTGAACAGGTCGAAGACGCCAAGTTCGTGAACGTTGGGAAGGCTCACGATGGCCTGATCGAAGCCCATTTCCGCGAGATGCGCGAAATACTCAACGGCGGCTGATGGCGTCATACTCCCATTTCTGCCATCGCTGGTCACGTTCAGCACATCAAGTGAGGTCTTCTCAATTTCTGAGTAGGGACGACCTACGGCCTCGCAATGCCCACGTAACACATCCAGCTTTTGTTTGAGTACATCGTCACCCATACGTGCGAAGAGGTTACAGGCGTCGGCATATTGAGCGACAAAACGCAGTGTCT
>DAIQNC010000274.1:0-3161 GCA_036788655.1 Ktedonobacteraceae bacterium | reverse complement strand
GCTCGCCCGTGCCGCCTATCAAGATAGGTGGATGTGGCTTCTGCACTGCCTGTGGTGAGTTGAGTGGACGCGCAAGCTGATAGTGCTTGCCCTCGAATGGCTTCTCGTCGCCTGACCACATCTGATGTGCGAGCTTGAGCGTCTCCTCTAATCGCTCGAAGCGTTCTGCCGTCGGGGGAAATGGTACACCGAGGCCGTTATGCTCCTCTTCGTTCCAGGCCGCGCCGATACCGAGATAGGCACGACCATGTGAAAGCACATCCAGCGTCGTCACCGTTTTTATGAGAAGACCGGGATGACGATAGGTCACGCCTGTTACCATTGTGCCAAGCCTGAGATGATTGCTACGCCCGGCAGCGAAAGCGAGCGCACTATATCCCTCAAGCATCTCATGTTCTGGCGGCCCTGCCATACGAATTTGAAAGAAGTGATCCATCACCCAGAAACTATAAAAGCCCGCTCGTTCGGCTCGTTCTACAATAAGACCGAACGTATCACCGAGTTCCGCCTGCCCATTCGGGTACGTGAAATTGGGAACCTGTAATCCTACGTGCATGTGCTGTTCCTTCTTAACATGAATAAGAGACGAAGAGAAAATTCTTGCTTCGTCTTGCTCTCAGTATATGCAATGATGCTACCCTGTTGCAAGTGTGGCAAGTCACTTGACATATCTCCTTCTTATTATTAGATAAATATCTACGTAGATATACAAGAAATGAGATGTCGAAGATGATAAAGTTAGAGAGTGAGCGACTCATTATCCGCGAAATTGTAACAGATGACCTTCCTGCTATTCTTCCCGTGCTTGTGAGCGACCCTGAGCATTTGCGACGCCAGGAAGGGTCGGAGGGTGAGCCAGGACGATATGACTTGGAGCGATGGCAACGTGAGTGGGCCATTGGGCAGATGATGCCAGGACGACATATGCTCGGTTGCTACGTGAAATCATCCAGAGAAGCAATCGGATATGCCGAGTTTATGGAAGAAATGGATGATGGATTGCCCTGGTTCGGAATATCGCTCATCCATATGAAGCATCGTCGGCAGGGATATGGTACTGAAGCATTTCAACGCTTGGCAACAATGTTCCGTTCTGAGTACCAATGGCCTGTGATAAGAGCATGGGTAGCTATTGAGAATGAAGTTGGTTATGCATTCGCACAACATATTGGATTTCGTATAGCCGAAAAGAAGATAGTAAGACTCGCTGGCGGAATGCAGGAGATAGCACAACTTGAATATACGCTGTAGGGGCGTTATCGAATAACGCCCTGGCTGTAAAGGTATGCGAATGGGTGTGCATGTACGATAAGCAAGCATGGGAGCATATACAATATGGAGGCATCAGGGCGTTATCGAATAACGCCCCTACAGAGTTGGTGAACGTTTAGCATTGTGTGCTATGTATGATGAGGATGCTATACATCGACAATGAATTATCGGTCTACAGGTAGGCTCTACGTGTGCGCTGGTAATAGATCGTTCCGAGCAGCATTCCGTAGGCCAGGAGTGGCACGAAGTAGTAGAGGTAGCTGCCGAAGTCGAAGTGCATGTTGTGGATGAGAACGCTGATGATTGGGACGACGATAAGCCACCAGACGAATCCTGTGATGAGTCCTGCTACTATAGAGCGACCAAGCGTGTTTGGCATACGTGACATGGCAAAGCCGAACAGGAGACCGAAGATACCGCCGAGGATTATTAAGACGAAAAAGCCAATCAAGCGAGCGGCACTACTATGGTCGAGACCTATCCAGGATGCGGCTGTACGCAGGTCGTTTGCCGGTCCGTAGTCGGCGAAGAGGACAATAGCAATGATGAGGCCAGCTATCAGTCCCGCGATGAGTCCACCTGTTAATCCCTTGTTTGCTTGCCGTGATGTTGTCGGTGCTGGATGTACTGCGTTCATGCTATATTTCCCTTTCTTTAGACGAGCCATGCAAGTATGCGTCCTACACGGCCTTGCATCCCTTGAATGCGTGGAGCAAGCCACTCATCAATTCCGAGTCGGCGACCAGCAGGGACAACCGCGAAGACGCCACCGAGCAGCACAAGCATTCCATACGTCCAGTACCACTCACCGTTTGAGAGGCCAACGTAGAGTTGTAGCGCGAGTAGGGTTGAGAGTAGGCCACCAAAGCGACTGAACACACCAAAGAAGAGACAGAGAGAGACGGTAAGTTCAGCGAGCCATACAAGAGCGGCTAGCACAATGAAATTCGGGATGAAAACGTGTTGAATGATATAGGCATAACCAGGGACAAATGTGAGCTTGACCTCGCGGGTAAGGTAGACGTGCAAACCAGCAAAGGAAGGCGGAAGTTTCCAGAAGAGTTGTTGAAACCAGAGCAAGCCGACGAATATACGAATAACGGCCAATATAAACAAACTCTGTTCGCCAAGCGTGACAGGTGTGAGGGCAACGTCGCGTTCGCGCTCTGCACGCGATAACGATCTGCGACCCTTTGTAGATGGTAGGACACTCATGCGTGTTACTCCTTCATAAAGACTCTATTGTGACTGTAGCACCGTGATACTGACACACGGAAAAATAGCTCTACTTGTGGAAGATATGCTTTATACACGTTGAAATAGACGCTAGTTTTCAACGTGTAAGAAATATGCAAAATTTTTGTAAAGAGGCTGATGAACACGATGATTGTATTGACGAAACGCCCATTCCTACGCTCCCTGCTCTTAGCAATTCTCCTGCTACTCTCGGTTGGACTCTATGCAGTGCTTTCACCACTTGCTCTCCCTGTAGAGTCGCTTACCATACCATTTGTAATCGCCTGGATGATTATATTTATTCCATATTTTGTAGCATGTGGTCTTGTTCTCATGACCAGAGTGGAAACGACACAGAGACGCTGGTTTTTTATCGAGATGAGCATTATCCTGTTCGGGGCATTGCTTTTTCGGGTGATGTTGTTGCCACAGATTCCCAATCTCTCGCATGACTCCTGGCGATACCTGTGGGATGCACGAGTTATTTTGCATGGATATAGTCCCTACATCAACGCGCCCAATAATCCCATTTATAAGCCGTTGCAGGACGCACTCATCTATGGTAATAGTCGTTTTCGGAATGTACCAACTGTTTATCCACCCGTTGCGGAATATGTGTATGTGCTAAGTTATATGATTGCGCCCAGTAATCT
>DAIQNC010000273.1:0-5789 GCA_036788655.1 Ktedonobacteraceae bacterium | reverse complement strand
TGATGCCTTTCGAGAATGCGGCTATGTCGTTGGCCCGTTAGGTCCAGGCAATCCGGCAGTAAGTGCTATGTACCAGCGTTTGCGGGCGCAGTTAGGACGGTAGAGGATGGTCTCTGCGGGGAGGCTATACACATCTATGATGAAAATACACTATACAATAAACGCAGATACAGTATGCGAGGAAGAGGGAGCTATGAGTAGACATTATCCGCGTTCTATACTACATATGCTTATGAGCCTGAGTCTCAGTATTATCTTACTTCTGGCAATGACGTTCGCACTTTCACCTGTCGCGTTCGCCGCTTCATTTCCATCTCAGCACTCGTCTTTTCAATTTCAAGAAGATATAGATCGAGCAGGTGTTTCTGTAGTGCGCCTCGTTGTTACCTATGGCTCTGCATCTGATGGTCAAGCACCAGAGCCACAGACCAATAGTAAGACACCTGTGAGTACAGATGCTCTTTTCAGCGCAAAACCATCAACTGGAAATGGCATTATCTGTACAGGGTTAGGTTTTATCGTCGCAAGCTGGGGAAATGCAGTGCCGTCCACGCCAACAACATCACCTACCCCTATCCCGTCAGCAACAGCAAGTGCATCAGTTAACACATGGATTATGACCGATGCCACGCTTGTCACTAAAAGTGGGTACCCAAAGGCATTGGCTTGTAGCCCCAATACAGCGCAGACTAAAGCACCACTCACACTTTCAAAAATCACCGTCTATTTCAGTTCCGCTTATAATAGTACACCCACACCTCTATCTTTTTCTCCATCAACAGTCCTGTGTGGGCCGCAAAATACACCTACTTGCACGAATGGAGCAGTGCTAATTGGTTTTACCAGTAGTCACCTGTATCCGTACCTTGATGTATCACAAGCAGCATCAAACGGGCCAATCCCATCAAATTCATCAGTGTCAGGTATTGCGTTGAGCAGCACATCATCAACACTAACTGTTCCCACAAATACCCCGACAAATCCACAAACGTTCATCACGCCTATTAAAGTACCTGTTAATAGCATGATTGCGCCACAGTTCACCCCACCTGCACAAACACAATTTGGTATGCCCATTGTCAATGCACAGGGATTTATACAAGGAATGTATGCTTCATCACCGGCTGGCTCGGCAGGTTCATCTCCTGAATCTATTGTTCCCACTGGACAGCTACAGGCAATGCTAACAGACAAGAACATCCACCCGAATACGAATGAGCATCCAAATCTTGTTGAAACAAACTGGAATAATGGCATTACTGATACTGCTCAAGGGCCGTCCTCTTATCAAAAGGCTCACGCAGCCTTTGTAGCAATTCAGCAGGAGAACCAGGAGTTTACAGGTATAAATTCATTTTTGCAATTTACTGCTTCAAGTAGCACAGGTGGAAATGGTGGTACATCACAAACACCACCGTCTATATCTCAATCGGAAGGTATTCGACTTCCACTTATCGGTATGGTTCCTTTCTGGCTCTTTATTCTAGGCGTCACAGGCATCATCATCCTGTTCATTCTTATCATTTTACTCAGCGCACTCTTCAGACGTGGGCGTAGACACGATACTGCCATCGTCACAAAACAGAAATCACAGCCATTGAATGCAGATACTGCTTCATCACAGGCCGCACCAACCGCGCCAACCACACCGCCTGCTCCATTTGTACAACCACCACAAGTGCCAATGCCTCAGTTACCGCAGGAATTATCACCTGCATTACATCCTCTGAACAATGGCATATCGAATATGACATCGCCACCTTCGCCTCCATCTGCATCGACGTACCCTGTTCCCCCGGTTCCCATAGGCTCTGTTACGCCTGATGCGTACAAGGCCACTATCGCCGATAAACCAACATTGCTCAATTTCAAGCAGTCCAACTCCCAAAACGGCCCGATTGATGATGATGTCACGCTTCCTCTCGGAAAACATGGGCAGATACAACAAGCATCACCTGTACAACCTGCGAGAGAACTGGGCTTCGAGATCATTACCAATACAAATGCAGGTTTGAAGCGTATGCACAAGCCAAATGAAGACAGCGTTTTCGCGGTACACGGCGTCAGGGACGTTAATGGAACACTGCAACAGATTGGTCTGTTCATCGTTGCCGATGGTATGGGAGGTCACGCCGATGGCAAGGTAGCAAGTACCCTCGCTATCCAGACCATCATCAACCATGTGTTACCGCGCTTGATGTATCATAAGGAGGGCGTACAAAACGCGAACGATGCCGTTCATAAACATAACATGGCAAATCACGGCGATATGGGAACAACGGTGACTTCGACGATGCTGATAGGCTCAACCGCTTACATCGCCAACGTCGGTGATAGCCGTACCTACCTCTATCGTTATCCGAACGGACTCAATAAAGTTACTCGTGACCACTCTGTCGTTGCCAGTCTGGTCGATGCAGGTATCATCAAAGAGGAAGATATCTACACGCATACCAAGCGTAACCAGATATACCGTAGTCTCGGCGAAAAACCCTATGTCGAGGTCGATACCTTTGTCGTACCGCTTCAACCCGCCGATAAATTGCTGCTTTGCTCCGACGGCATGTGGGAAATGGTGCGTGACCCCAAAATTCGCGCCATCCTTGAGGAGCCAACCGCTAACCCGACAGAGTTAGGAAATCGTCTCATTCAGGCAGCACTTGATGGCGGCGGTGAAGATAACGTTAGCGTCATCGTTGTCAACGTATTAGAATCGCCCAATCATGAGATGAAGGTAGGATTGAAGCCTATCTACCAGCAGGATGAGGTGCAACTGCCCACAATAGGATAAAAGGGTGCGAACAAAAAGAAATTGTCGCACCTTCCCTCCTGTGCTATAATCAACATAGCAACTTCTAGCTATCGTAGCCCTGTGCCTTTCGGAAGACAGCACGGGATACGAAGCTATGTAGGGAGGAAATATTCGTGGCAGTTAATCTCAATTATCTCTATGCGGGCATCTTGCTGGCGGGCGGTTTCGTCTTTGTGATTGTCGCAACCGTTTTCGCAAGTTTCTTTGCGCCACACCGCGTGACAAAAGAGAAAATACAAACGTATGAATCCGGCGAAACACCTATTGGCTCCGCATGGGTGCAATATCCGCTTGGCTTCTACATCTTCGCGCTTCTGTTTGTCGCATTCGACGTAGATATTGTCTTTATTGTGACATGGGCTATCATCTTCAAACAACTCAGCGTTTTCGGTTTCTTTGAAATTCTCTTCTTCATTATTGTTCTCGCACTCGGTCTCGTCTATGCCTGGAAGAAAGGGGTGACACGATGGATTTAGTTCCACGTTCAACCAACGTTCCGAGCGCGAATACAGGCTATCGTAATCAGAATGCCGCGCTTGCCCGTGACCTCGCGCCTATCGCGCAAATCACAGGCAAGCCAGTGAATCCACGCACCCTCACGGGTGATTTTCTCGCCATTGACATTGACAACGAGCATCTCGTCGCCGTGTCGCGCTTCTTACGCGACCAACTCGGCTTCGACCTGCTCAGTTGCATCTCTGGTGTCGATATGCTCGACCACCTGGAATCGGTCTATCATATGCGCTCGACAACGCGCAACCAGCTTCTCCAGGTCAAAGTTCGTATCGACAACGAGCATCCAGAGGTCAATAGTGTCGTCTCCGTCTGGCCCACCGCAAACTGGCTTGAGCGCGAGACATATGACATGTTTGGTATCCGTTTCACAGGCCACCCCGATCTGCGCCGCATGTTGCTCGACGATGATTTCGACGGCTATCCACTGCTCAAAAGCTTCCATCAAGTTCCTCTTACCGTCAAGCCTCGCGCTACTACACAGGTAGACCCGAACATGGCAGTTGAGAGCAAGTTCCAGCAGCAACGTCTGGAGCGCGTTGTGCAAAAGAAAATCGGGCAGGGGATGGAAGAGCGTCTGCACCCCGGCACACCTACATTCGAGCATACAGGTGGCGAGGTACAACAGCAAGCTAATCAGAATGAGGCAAACGTGACAGGCGAATCGGTGCCGGGCAGGGGAAACATCGAAAAAGACAAAAGGGATAATATCACGCTCCGTGTCGGAAATGAGCAGGTCTAATGACAAAGACGAGAGCAAGAAAACGAGGACGTACAAGCAGTCACTCGCAACGAGCGCATCAGGAAACGACATATACACAGGGAAGAACAACGGCAAGCACAACACGTGCGGCACGTGGTAAAAAGATACAAAATCCACGTACTAAAGCAGCTGAGAACTTGCTTATGCCATCGTTGGTCGCGCTTGGTTGCTGGGGATTAGCCTTCTCGTTCATCTTTCTCACGTCCGAAGCAAACCACTATTTATTCGGCGGTATGGCAGTGGTTATGGCACTTATGTGGACGGTCATGGTGATTATGCGCGTCAACAAAATGCGCCAGGTGCGTCAGAACATCAACTCATAACAACTGCTGTACGTGATACATGTAATCAAAGAAAAGAATAGTAACACTGATAGAGGCACGTATGGCTACAGACCAGAACCTCGACATTCACACCGCGTATGAAGACGAAGCCGGAGGTGTGAAGTCACAAGAAATGCTGCTCAACATGGGACCGCAGCATCCCAGTACGCACGGTGTGCTACGCCTCGTCCTCTCGCTTGAGGGCGAAACTGTTACCGATTGCACACCCGTCATCGGCTACCTGCATCGTGGCATCGAGAAAATTCTTGAAAACCGTCCAGTGATGGGCGGCATCCGCTACCTGGACAATTCCGATTATCTCTCGCCAATGCTCAACGAAATCGCTTATGCGGGAGCCGTCGAGCAAGAGATGGGCATTGAGCCACCGAGACGCGCACAATACATTCGCCTTCTCGTCGGCGAAATGCAGCGTATCGCTAGCCATCTCGTCGCCATTGGAACCTATCTGCTCGACCTGGGCGCGTTCACCCCTATTCTCTGGACATTCCGTGATCGCGAAGGCATCCTGACACTGTTTGAGGCACTGGCAGGGAGTCGCTTTAACGTGAACTACCAGCGTGTCGGCGGCGTGTTACATGACTTCCCTGCTGGCTGGCTCAAGGAGTGCGAAACCTTCCTCGATCAGCTTGAAAAGAATATGACAGAGCTAGAGGTACTCATCACAGGTAACGAAATCTTCGAGTCGCGTACACAGGGCGTCGGCTACATCGACCCACAACAGGCTATCGCCTATGGCATGACCGGCCCCATCCTACGCGGCAGCGGCGTCAACTGGGATATTCGCGTCAATCGTCCCTACATGGCATATCGTGAGGTCGCGGTGCGTCCACAGGTGCGTCAGGAAGGCGATTGCTATGCTCGTTATCGTGTGCGCATGCAGGAAATTAGCGAGAGTATCCGCCTGTGTCGCATTGCCATAGACAAGATGCCGGGCGGAGCTATTGGTACACGCACACCAATTGCCTTGCGTCCGCCACGTGGCGAAACCTACTTTGCTATTGAAAGTAGCAAGGGCGAGCTTGGCGTCTACTTCATCAGTGATGGAAGCGAATATCCCTGGCGAGCCAAACTACGTGGCCCATCCTTCGTCAATTTACAGATATTACCCGAATTACTACGTGGTCATAAGATGAGTGATGTGGTGGCTATCATTGGGAGCCTTGACCTTGTACTGGGCGAGGTGGATAGATAAAGACTGAATACAGGGGCGTGGCTCTATCCGAATGCGCCCCTTTGCTCTCATTTGGAGTATCCTATGTATACACTTGTGTTTGCTGACAATATCGGCTCACAACTCTTGCATGGTATTATATCGTGGCAATTTCTACAATTTGTTGTGACCGTCCTCTCTGTCTTC
>DAIQNC010000272.1:0-5794 GCA_036788655.1 Ktedonobacteraceae bacterium | reverse complement strand
ACTCCACATCGCCATAGAGCCTGTCGCGTGTCGTCCCCGGCATATCCTCGACAACCGCCACGCGCTCCCCAATCATTCTATTAAAAAACGTCGATTTGCCGACATTCGGCCTTCCGACAACCGCAACAAGTGGTTTCATATTCTGTATAACCCTCACAACACAGAAATCAGGACGCTCACCACGTCCTGACCTCGCATTCATCTATCTCTATCTGTATCACGCTATGCAATCAAAACTGTTGACTGTTATTATAACATAGTCGAGTAAGAGATAATACAATCTGTAGGGGCCGTCAGGGATATTTACTTCTCTGCTGAATATGCACCTTGTTGGTCACATGCTGTCTTTGGATTTTGAGGACGGCTTCATCCTCTACCTAATCATGCTGAGGACGTGCAATAATGCCCGGCTGCTCAAAGTTATTCAGGAAGGTATTGATCTGAGCCATAATAGCATTATATTGGTCAGGTGAAAGACCGCTATATTCGTGACCTCCATCATAGGAAATGTATTCGGTGAGAAGGCTATTATTCAGAAGTGCTTGATAGAGTTCCTGGGATTGATCCGGAAGCACTGTTTGATCCTGAGTTCCCTGAATAATGAGTGCCGCTCCTGTTAGGACTGTGAGGTTATCGACCGGAGATGCATCTGTATAAATGGAGTTTGGAGGGACTTGATAATCTAGCAGATCGGAGATGTCCTGCTGGACATTCGGATTTTCATTGAACAACTGAGCGAGATCGGCTGGTCCAAACTGATCGACGACACATTGGACTGCCGGTGAAACGTAGGGATAGAGCGAACCCACATCGGCGGCATGGATGCTCTGTAACTCATCAACCAGTAACGCCAAATGCGCTCCCGCTGAGTCTCCTAGCGCACAAATCGTCCCTGGATTAAGATTAAGGCTAGAAGCGTTGACCCGCAAATAGCGAACCGCGAGCTGGACATCTCCAATCTGGTCGGGCCACTGATACTGTGGGGCTAAACGATAGTTGATCGTTGCAACGATGTATCCCTGAGCAGCATAAGACTTGCACATTTCATCATACTTGGCTTTATCTCCTCCCATCCAGCCACCTCCATGAATCATGATGATGGCAGGCCGCAAGGCAGGTGCTCCAACAGGCAGGCACTGATCCAGCACTTCATACGGATAAGGTCCGTAGGAAACATCATAGGAGACTTTTACCGGGTAAGATGATGTTGCATAAGCATGTGGAGTTAGATGTAAATCGGGGAAATCTATAAATACCACTAAAAGGACGCTGATGCAGCAGGCAAAGAAAATAGGCTTCATTTTCATCCCATGTAGCATTTGTCTCTCCTTCTTACGGCTACCTGAATACGAGAGTCACTACTGCCACTTCCTCATCCTCAACTTACCAATAACTTTATAGTACCACAGGATAGATAGGGTCATAACAGGAAAAGTTCTTATTCTTTCATCAGCCGAATTGCCTAAGAGATTATACGGGGAACTATCTATCCTGCGACTACGCAAATATATCTATTACGACAACTCGTGGCGGGCTGTGAGGGCGTAATAAATTATGTCCCCTACAGCAGACTGCGGTTATTGGGATATCAGCGTAGCAAAGTGTGATGAGTTAGTACGGTCCAAGAAACCGTTCTCCATCAAAATGAATGAGATGTGACGGCGACTCCGCTATCCAAACGTCGGTCTCCCATGAAATATCATTGAGGTACTGGCCCATCGTTTTCTTATCCAGAAATGCGGTCACAAATACAATTCCTACTATTGCATTTTGGAAAAGATGACGTAACTCCCCCAGACGTTTCGCATTGATAGGCCCGTGAGAGGTAACGGCTTCAATCAAAACAAGCCAATTTTCCTGCGTATGATAGAGAATGACATCAGGTATTTTTCCGTGTGCTTCGATTGTCACTCCTAATGCGGCTAATCCTTCTTCATCAAAATAAGCAAATTTGTTATCTGTATCGCCTACATACAATACTTTTGCGGCTGGTGTGAAACGTGGTGCGAACTCATTAATAATCTGCTCGACAAGCACATTCTGTCCGCCAGGAGAGAGAAGAAGAATTTTATCCTGAGCGACCTGTACAGGAATACGCCTCATCTCTCGTTCCTGTGCATATCGTTGTTTGAGAGTCTCTACCGAAGAAAGATATGCTCGAAGATTTTGCTCCCATTCATGAGAACCATAGCTACGCAATAGCTCTAATGCACCTCTCTCAATCTGATAGACCGCTTTCGGGCTATTTGGTGGTCGGTTAGAATCATCAGGATTTTCAACTACAAGACCTGCATCAAGAAACTGATGTACTGTCTGGCGTCGCACCGTTTCACGTGTATTCGGCTTGTAGGATTTTCTATAATGTAGCGCGAAAAATTCCATCATTGGAGTGATACCGCATAATGGATCAATTGCCTGACTCCAAGATTTATCAGGTGTAAGGTCGAGCAAAGCTAAAAGTGTGAGTGCGGAACGTTCATTCTGTTGTGCGCGTGGTAACCCAAGCTCTTTGAGGATTTCCAGTGCTTCATCTATTCGTCTCTTGATGCGAATCGGATTCTGCTCCTGAGAATCACCCTGTTCATCTGACATCACAAATAATTCCTTCTCTATCAATTCATCCAATCTGGTCTGGTCAGGAAATTCTTCAGCTATCTTCGCACCTAATTGCTCCAACTGCTCACGGGTCGGATAGTGTATGTTTCTCAGGTCCGTCGCATTCACCTGTGTATGCCCGTTGAATTGTCGGAAGTAGCTATCGACTAGCGTGGAATTGAGGAATGCTGCCAGCCCCTTCGCAAGTGTGAGGGAAATTCCCTTTCCTTGTTCGTGAAAATAGTTGAGGTGATTTTCAAAGCCTACACATGTTGCCGAGATATCCTCAGCATTATATACTGCCGCAACGACACGCCGTCTCTCTTCTTTCGCGGAAAAACGCTTTACTAGCACGTAATGTTCATTTGGCACAAGCAGCGTTTGCGTTTGCTCTACGTCAAGAATTGCATTCGGCTTTCTCGAATCTTGCTTAGGCCAGCAAATACGCCCGTTATGAAGATGTGTTGGATAAATAAGCGGTACTGTTCCCTCATCGGGTAATTGTCTGAGAAACGCTTCTGCACGAAAATCAACGACTCTACCAGTAGAAACATTGAGTCCGAGGTCTTCTAACGACAGGTGAAAGTTTGCCATCTTCTCTACTACTTGATAGCCCATATCATCAGGAACGATATGAATGAACGATTGAGCGTCATGAGGAGAGACAACTTGCTCATAGGCGACTTTATGAGAGAGTATAAGATCATCATTAGACATCGTACTGGATGAAATGACAACACTATCGGCATCTTTCGCGCCTTTTCCTTTTATCGCATGAAGAATAACATTCTCTTGAAGCACCTCATCCTCAAACGTATGTTGCCGTGACTCGAAGACATGTATGTGACGGAGCGTCATCTCTTTGAGAAACGCCTGCCGAAAACTTTTGAAATAAGGGCCGTTGCAGAAACTACGAGGCGTGATAGCGACCAGTTCGCCAGCAGGTGAGAGAAGCCTTGCTATTATTGCCATAAACGCTGCATAAAGATTTGTAGATTCGATGCCGATAGAATGCAGCAACTTTCTCGTTTTCGACGACGATGCAATTTTATGATAAGGTGGATTGAGAATGGCGTGTGTAAATACTGGTCTTTCATGTGCGGAAAAAAGACTTTCTTCAAGCAAATCCACACCATACGCAATAAAGTCACCCGGCACAACTTCATACGAAAAACGTACACTCTCATGTTCACACAATTGCTGACAACGGGCTAGCGATTGATGAGTGAACTCGATTAATGCCTCGTCAATCTCACAAACGGTGACTTGAATATAATCTGGGCGTCTATCCCGTTGTAGCAACTCAGTAATGGCGGCAACCGACAGAATACCAACACCTGAGCCAGCATCGAGGATATGTACATGCTTTGCGTTCGTAGACATGTTTTCAAACATTGAAGCCATGAGCCGCGCAATTGGAGCAGGCGTAAAAAATTGACTTAACGCTATCCTCTTACACTCATCCAGTTTGGATGTCGCTGTGAGGCGCAAAATATCGGCATATTCAAGTACATCAAATACTTTTTGAGGATGAGAAAGCATTTTCACAATCCTACATCGTTTTCAGTGTATACTTCCGCATCGCAGGACGCTTATCCGTGTGGATATACGTATCCCCATCCATGCCTTCGCCGTGCAAACTTGTTGGGATGCGTAGCACTGCTCCACGTTTCTCGCGCAGTACCTTGTACTCGTGACGTACCTGCTCCAATTCGTTCATATACATTGCAATTTGGCTGAGGAGCGCGATATGCCGCTCTACAAGGCTCGATTGCTGATGCAAGTCCTGCACTTTGACGCCCAATTCCTGAATTTGCTCACGTATCCATTCTGGTGAGAGTTTGTCATCCTGGAGTAGTTGTGCAATCTGCTCTATCTCGCTATAAAGTTGCAGATTTTGTAACTCGACATGCTCGCTATGACCATTGCTATGCTCATTGCTATTACTTTCGCTATGACCGTTACTACTATTGCTTTGCGATTCGTTCTGCTCTTCGATTGTTTCAGAGAGTGGAGATGCTTGCTGATTCGCCACTATCGCTTTTTGTGCCACAGCTTTACGCTCATCTGTACGCGCCTGTACAACGAGAAAGGCAATACCGATACAACAGAGAAGACCTATAATAAGAAGTCCAGCAGGTATTAGAAAGGTCATATCGCGCTCCTGTCATCATTTCCGTTTTTCCATATATGTTCATTATAACAGCAAACCCGATGCTCGTATATCTACATAGGAGAGTTCAGACAGATGTCCGGTATCGTTTATAGCGTATACAGCGTGTTATTTATGCTCTCACAAATTCTTGTTGGAGTACATGTAAAGGATACACACCGACAATAAATTGTCGCACTACAGATAAGGATACATCGTTTCGTATGGCGGACAATCAAAAACGATTAAGGCATGTGGATAGAAATACAAAGGATACGTTGAAAGAAGAGGCCAATGAGATTACGCCTGGAATGCTCGTTGAGGCGATCTTGGTGATGAGGATGTCAGCAAACCAAAAGTGACCGATGTGGAACACGATGCACACGGGAATGTGCAATCTATCAAGGTCGAGAAGGGTGCTATTTTCCGCAAAGCAATTGACATACCTTCTAACCGTGTGCAGGATGTGATTCCTTCGGATACGAATGCAGAGGCGAGTAATGGGCATGAGTCGGAGATATCAGAAGGTGGAAAGGTCGTCGTCGATGTCGGGGAAAACGAGTTAGAGTCTCTTACGAAAGGTCGAGAACAAAGCTTGTCCCCTGAGTCTGAACGTCCACAGCAGGGTCTCCTTGATCAGATAGAGCAGCAAGTACCTACTGTTGAAGGAATGCGTGAGAAGGAAAGCGATATCTATGTACCGCGACTCCGCAACAAGTTTTTGCAAATTATCGGGCCGGGTCTGCTCTCCGGCACGTCAGGAAACGACCCGTCAGCGATTACATCGTATGCCATAGATGGAGCGAATGCTGGATACGCGCATCTCTGGCTCATGCTGTTGACCACACCGCTCTACTTCGCGGTGCAATTTGCCTGTGCCAAAATTGGACGCACCAGCGAACATGGACTATCGCAACTCTTACGTGAACATTACGGGCGTCCACTAGCGATTATCGCCTCGCTCCTGCTCATCATCAGCAACATTGCCTTGATAGCCGCCGATTTAGTCGCCATAGGAAGCGGCATAGAGTTGATTACAGGACTATC
>DAIQNC010000271.1:3140-5796 GCA_036788655.1 Ktedonobacteraceae bacterium | reverse complement strand
CACACGTCGTTTCAAGGCGTCAGTGGGCAAATACACTTTGGCACAAACGGCGACCCGGTAAATAAAGCCATCGTCATTCTGTCCGTTGATCCGAAAGGGCAAATTGGCATGGAGTTACCTGTGCAGGGCCAATTTTTCACATAAATATTGTCCCTTCGTAGAACCTCGATTTATCGATGGGTTCGTAGCATTCCGATTTATCGGTGGGTTTATCGTGAACCCACCGATAAATCGGAATGCTACGAGGGGATAATTTCGTTATATGCAAATCGTGATGATACACTCATAACAGAACGTACTACTGATGAGAACAGAATTGCATAGATAGAGAAAAGAAACGATCAATCACATGATATGTCCAGTTGTCATACAAATAATCCGCCGGGCGAGGCGTTCTGCGAGAATTGTGGGGCCGCGCTTAATCAGGCGGCTCCTAACGCGCCACAGACATCTTCGCCTCCTATCGCAACCTTTACAAACACGAATACAGGCAATACCAGCACAACAATCAATGCTGGTTATGTCACAATGGGTGGCTCCGGTGGACAACGCACTCTTTCAAGCGGAGCAACGTTGCAAAATGGTCGCTACTACATTGACAAGGTGTTGGGGCAAGGTGGCATGGGTGCGGCACTGCTTGCTCACGATACACGCATCTCGAACAAGCAGGTTGTAGTTAAGGAACTGACAACCGATAGCACTGACCCGAAGCAGAAAAGCGAAGACCAGCAAAACTTCGAGCGCGAGGTCGAGACGCTTGCTAAAATCGACCATCCCCTCGTTCCCCGTGTCACCGACTACTTCCAGGAAGGCTCTCACTCCTTCATGGTGCAGGATTATGTCGCAGGGCAGACGCTCGAAGACCGCATGAACAACGCGAAGGCTCCTATGCCAGAACGCGAGGCTCTCGGCTACATGTCACAATTGCTCGACATACTCGATTATCTCGAAAAGCAGACGCCGCCGATTGTGCATCGTGACATCAAACCCGCCAACGTCATTATTAGCTCACGCGATAATAAAGCGCACCTCGTCGATTTCGGTATTGCACGCGCTCAGGCCGCTCGTAAACAAACCGAGGCTCTGGGTACGCCTGGCTATGCTCCACCTGAGCAATATCAAGGCAAGGCCGATACACGCTCCGACCTCTACGCCCTTGCCGCAACCATTCATTATCTCGTCACAAATCACGACCCGGCGAACGATCCCATGTTCGATCATCCGTCCGCACGTTCGCTCAATCCAAAAGTGTCGAAAGAACTGGATGCGTTGCTCACAAAAGCTCTCACTATCAATGCCGCAGGACGCTATCAGACCGCAGCGGAGATGAAACGCGCCGTCGATAACATCCTGACACCACCAACACGTCCTGCTCAGGCCGCACCACAACCGCGTCCACAACCATCGCAAGCCCAACGCAACACACCTGTGCCGCCCCCACCGCCCACACCGATTCGCTCATATCCGGCGCAGCAAGCTCCGCACACTCAATACGCCTCGCCTTCTTATCAAAATCAGAAGGTCAATAACGCTTATCGTGGACAACCTGGAACATATGCACCTCAGTCCAAACCACCGCGTCGTCGGGGCTTGAATCCTTTCGTGTTCAGTCTTATTCTGCTCGTGCTGGTCGTCGTGGTCATAGGTGCAGCTATCTTCATCCTGCCCAATCTGAACAAGAAGTCTGGCACGACAGGAGCGCAACCCACGACTACGACAGCAAGCAACGTCACACCAACCGCGCCACCTTTTACCCCACCAACATCCGGTATCGGTGTCACCACAGTTGGTAGCGACACCATCGGCATCAGCGATGGAACTCATGCCTTCGATACCAGTGGACAAGATGGTTCATCCAAGCCGCAGCACTTATCAACAGCAACCGTGTACAGGCCGAGTCACTGCTCCGTCAGGCGATTTCAACCGAGCCGAACGACGCCGAGGCACAAATCTACCTTGCAGACCTGCGCGTTCTCGACTCCGGTAAGCCTTACATCACCGTCGTCGTAGCTACTATGCTTTCTCAGGATAACATCGGTGTGGGACGCGACGACTTGCAGGGAGCCTATATCGCACAGATGGAGTATAACACCACCCAGAGCTACAAATTGAACGGCGGCACACAGGTACGACTCCTCATCGCCAGTTCTGGCAGTCAGGCCGTGTATGCCAAACTGGTCGCGAAACAGATTGTACAGCTTGCAAAGAGCGATAAGACGTTTGTAGGCGTGATGGGTTGGCCTTTCAGTACACGCACCGAAAATGCCACATCGGTACTCCAGGCCGCAAGCATTCCGATGGTCTCGCAGACCTCATCCGACGATAGCCTGACCGGAAGCTCACAATACTTCTTCCGTGTCGCTCCAGCGAACAAACAAGAGGCTATTGTAGGAGCCACCTATGCCACGAACACGCTACACGCCAAAACAGCAGTCGTGTTCGCCGACTTCTCCGACTCCTACAGTCAGAGCCTCGCCGCCGACTTCGGGCAGCAGTTCCAGGCAAACGGTGGACACGTCATTAAAACAGAACAATATACAGTAGGTTCGCCTTCTAATTTGCCCAACTTACTGAGCGATGCGCTCTCGCAAAATCCCGACATCATCTACTATTCGGGCTATGCAGCCGACATCAACACCTTGTTGGAGAACTATCC
>DAIQNC010000271.1:0-3119 GCA_036788655.1 Ktedonobacteraceae bacterium | reverse complement strand
GCCCTCTACGAGCTTGGCGGCTATGGGCAGAGTGCGAAGGTTGGCTTCACACACCTCAAATTCACATCGTTCTTCTATCCCGATGTGTGGGCCATCCTGGGGCAGAAAAGTCCGCAGCCGTTCAGCGACTATGCTAACGTCTACGGTGCTGGCGGTCAAACGGGCTATGGCTACACACGCATCGATAGTGATGCCGCCCTTTCCTACGATGCAACGTCCGCCATCCTCAATGCCTACAACAAGGCAACCTCATCAACAGGTGGCACAATCACGCCCGACCAGTTGAGGACGGGATTGACAAAGGTCTCATTCCAGGGCATAAGCGGCTACATCGCCTTCGATAACAACGGCGACCCGGTAAACAAAGTTGTCTACCTGCTCAATGTAAGTCAACAGGGAACAATCGGGTTGGTGCTGCCTTTGTTCGGGAAATTCACCGCATAACATGCTGTAGGGCCTTCATGTATTAGGTCCTCGTACCCTCATTACGCATCGTCAAAGAGGTACAAGGGCATAATACATGAAGGCCCCTACAGATGATCTTTTTTTCATTTTTCAGCCTTGACAACCATCATAAAGTCAGGTATACTTTTCCTATAAATAGACCGACGGTTGGTTTATTTATGGCATAATCCGAATAGCTAGAACTGAGGCGGCATGGCACGTACCGTCAACGAAAAAGAATATGCAGAGAAACGCAACGAAATCCTTGATGTGGCTCAACGGTTTGTGTATACCAGAGGGTACGAGGAGATGTCCATTCAGGATATCCTGGACGAACTCAAGATTTCCAAAGGGGCATTCTATCACTACTTTGACTCGAAGCAAGATTTGCTGGAAGCGATTATTGACCGCATCCGGGATGACATGGCACGGATACTCACACCTATCGTGCATGACCCTCAGCTATCCGCGCTCGAAAAACTGCAACGCTTTTTTACTGCGCTCTCGTACTTCAAAACTGAGCGAAAAACATTTTTGATTGCGTTGCTGCACGTCTGGTACAAAGACGAAAACGCCATTGTACGCCAGAAAGTGCGAGTGGATGGAAACAAACTCATTACTCCTCTGCTCACACACATCATCCATCAAGGCATTCAGGAAGGCGTATTCACCACGCCATTTCCCGACTACGCGGGCGAAATTGTTCTGTCTATGTCGCAGGGACTCGGTGAGACGCTAGGGGATGTGATACTGTTTGCACACGAGCCAGAGGAGCAGGCTCTACTCCACATTGAAAGCGTCACCGCTGCCTATAGCGATGCCATTGAGCGCGTTCTAGGAGTTCCAAAGAATGCGCTAACAATCGTCTATACCGATGTACTCAAAGATTGGTATGTCTCAGCACAAAAGGATTTTTCACACACAATATAAGGAGAAATTCACATGGCTACCATCATTCAAACCAGCAAGCTAACCAAAAGCTATGGCAGGAGCCGTGGCATTCTCGACGTAACCTTTGATATTCAGGAAGGCGAAGTTTTCGGCTTTCTCGGCCCCAACGGTGCAGGTAAAACCACGACGATGCGCGTCCTGATGGGTCTCTTACGACCCGATACTGGTAGTGCGACAATCAATAAACTGGATTGCTGGCGCGACTCCACCGAGGTCAAAAAGTTCGTCGGCTATCTCCCCGGTGAATTTACCTTTGATCCAGGTCTACGCGGCGCACAAATCCTTGAGTACCTCGGACACTTGCGCGGCGGCATTGACCAGAGCTACCTGAAAGAACTGGTGACACGCCTTGACTTCGATCCGAGCAAACGTTTCCGCGAATATTCACGTGGCAACAAACAAAAACTGGGCTTGATACAGGCTTTCATGCACAAACCGCGTGTGCTTATCCTCGACGAGCCAACGGGCGGACTTGACCCGCTCAACCAGCAAGAATTCTACAAAATAGCGTCGGAAGTGCGCTCAACAGGTTGTACGATCTTCCTATCCTCGCATGTCTTGCCAGAGGTCGAGCGCACCTGTGACCGCGTTGCCATTATCCGCGAGGGACAACTGGTCAGAATCGATCACGTTTCGGCACTCAAAGATATTCGTCAGCATGATGTCGAAATCACCTTTGCTGATGCAGCCTCGCCTTCATGGTTCAACGGCATCGAGGGCGTCGTCAATGCCGTCGTCGGAACCAATGACCGCACATTGCAACTCCATGTTCAAGGGTCGCTGGCAGACGTGTTGAGGATTGCGGGTGAGCATGGTGCAACGAATATTACGACACACGAGCCGACACTGGAAGAGGTCTTTCTGCGCTTCTACGAGCCAGAACAATCATCACCTGCACTCGCATGATAGGAGGAGGTGTGCTATGTTCCGCACCATCTGGACGAAATCACTTCGAGATTATCGTGTCGCTATTCTGGCATGGGGTATAGGATTAGGGGTGCTTCTGCTTGTAGGACTGGCAACGGCAACACCTGTCCTGCTTGCAAGCTTTGCCACGCTCGCGCCGCTTTTCCGCTTCCTGGGAAACATCTATGCACTACAGACACCGGAAGGCTACGTCACGTTTCGTTACCTGGGACTCGTCGTGCCATTGATACTCAGTTTCTGGCCTATCATTGCAGGGGCGCGTATGGTGCGCGGTGAAGAGGAGCGTGGCACACTGGACGTGCTACTCGCCACGCCACAATCACGAGTTCGTCTGTTGCTACAAAAGATTCTCGCGCTTGCTCTCGGCTTAGTGCTGGTTGCAATACTCTTTGCCCTGGGAATTACACTCGGTGAAGCAAGTCTGCATGATATCGGTTTTGGTCGAGCGTTGCTGGCAGGACTGAACCTGGGTCTGTTTGCCTTTTTCTTCGGCATGGTCTCGCTGCTCATATCGCAATTCACCACCAGTCGCGGTGCGGCAGCAGGTCTGACCAGTGGCTTACTGTTGATAACAGCGGCCTTCGATATCACGGGACGCGAGGTCAATGGAAGTTGGATACAATACCTGTCACCTTTCTACTACTACAATCTCAATCGTCCACTGATTCCCAGTTTCCATGACACACCGCTCGCATCACTCCTGCTAGTAGGACTATGCGTCCTCTGCATCATTCCTGCACTCGTTCTCTTTGCAAGGCGTGACATAGGCAGGGCAGCATTTGCGCGGCAACGAAAGC
>DAIQNC010000270.1:471-5816 GCA_036788655.1 Ktedonobacteraceae bacterium | reverse complement strand
GCCCTGCCTCTTGCTCAAGGCTCTGTATCGTCTTCGTTACAGCAGGTTGACTTAGCCCTAGTTCCTCAGCAGCACGAGTCACATGCTCCAGTTCCGCGACCTTCAAGAAGACGCGCAAATTTTGTAGATTCATCGTTTTTAGCTCTTGCTTCACATAATAGTATGTATCTCATCAGGTGATGTCGGTTACGAATTACAGATAACCAGTATTACCAATGTTTGATTAGCTCATGATATCATGTAAAGCAAGATGCCTATCCATTACAAAATGACTAACCACGCTTCATCTTCCGATGTATTTGTCGTCTTATCGTTATGAAATGTAATCGCTTTCGCACGTGTCGCACTCTTTACATCGACAAGAACCTCTTCTAATGAAGCTTTTTGCCCAATTTGAGTGCTAATATGCAACGATTCTAACTCGGCTCCGACAGAGAGACCCTGTTCTGCTTTGTAGCGTCGAACCTGTTTGAGCAATTCGAGAAGTGTCTTTCCGAATGCTTCCGCATTCTCATCGATCCACCCTTCATGTAGCTGAGGCCATGATGAACGATGAATTGACGGAGCAGCTTCATGTTCACGGAATAGTCCCTGATAAATCTCTTCCGTGACATGGGGCAGGTAGGGCGCAAAGAGTTTCAAAACGGTAAGCAATGTATGATAGAGCGTCCACTGAGCCGCCTCATGCTCACTCCCAGACTCTTGATAGAGCCGAGCCTTCGTCAATTCAAGGTAGTTATCACAGAAGTCTGACCAGAAGAAACGCTCTATCTCCGCTTTCGCAGAAGCATATTCGCCTTGCTCCAACTCCTGTGTCGCAAAAGCAACCGTTCGAGCGAGACGCGAGAGCAACCATCTATCAGTCGGCAACAATGTGTCAGGGAGCGCATCAGATTGTGGTTTGAAGTCTAGCAAACGCGCTTCAGCAAAGCGACTCGCATTCCACAATTTCGTGACGAGCCGACGCCCGTTTGCTATCGTCTCAGGGTGAAACGGCGTGTCGTTGCCTGTCTTGACCGATGTGGTCCAGTAACGCAATGCATCCGCCGATTCTTGCTCAATCAGTTCCATCGGACCGGCCTCGTTATGTGCCTTTGACTTGGAAATCTTGCTTCGACCCGTTGAGAGTGCGTGACCACTAATCATGATGGTACGCCAGGGAATCTCACCTGTATGATACAGCGATTTGACGATGGTATAGAACGCCCATGTACGGATAATATCGTGCGCCTGGGGACGCAGACTCGTTGGAAAGTGTTGCGCGAACCAGTTTGTATCATCAGGCCAATGCGAGATGATCAGTGGTGTGCAGGATGATGTGGCCCACGTATCCATAACATCAGGCTCAGGCTCGAACTCTGTAGCACCACAATTGGGGCATGGTTGCGATGGCGATGTTCTACGTGGGTCAATGGGCAACTGCTCAAGTGTTGCTAACAGCAATTCGCCACATGCCTTACACGTCCATGCCGGAAACGGAACACCGAGGAAGCGTTGGCGCGAGATGCACCAGTCCCATTGCAGATTCTCAACCCAGTGTTCATAACGCATTTGCATATATTCAGGTTGCCATGTAATGGCGCGTCCTGCCTCAATTAATCGCTGCTTCTGGTCAAGAACACGAATAAACCACTGGCGCGTGTGCAGGTACTCAACAGGTGTTCCACATCGCTCGTGTGTACCGATAGTATGTTCGATGGTCTGCTGATGCAATATACTATTCGACTCCGCAAGGTCGCGCAGAATCTGTTTTCGTGCTTGCAATGCGGTTAAACCGACGAGTGGGCCAGCTAATGAAGTCATGCGTCCATCGCGCCCGACGGCTTGACGAAGTGGAAGTGTATGTGTGCGCCACCAGCGAATATCGGTTGAATCGCCGAAGGTACAGCACATGACGGCTCCTGTTCCTTTCGTCGGGTCAACCAGTTCATCAGCGAGAATAGGAACAGTTATACATGCCTCAGTTGAAAATGCAGCACTCTCGATAGAGGCAGTTTTACCAATGAGATGAGCATAACGCGCATCATTTGGATGAACAAAGATGGCGACGCAGGCAGGTAACAGTTCGGGGCGTGTTGTGGCTATAGGAAGCGTTTCTCCATTCTCACATTGAAAGGCAATGGTTGAGAAAAGCGTTGGCAACGTAGCATCATCAACTTCTGCCTGAGCAATAGCTGTCTGGCATTCGGGACACCAGAGCGTGGGAGCTGGTTGTGCATAGGCGCGTCCACTTTTGTAGAGTTCGATGAAAGACCACTGCGAGACACGTTGAGACTGTGGGGCAAGCGTTGAGTAGCGATAGTCCCAATTGACGCTCAGACCTAGACGACGCCAGATCGACTCGAAACGATTTTCCGTCTGTTGCGTCAGTTCGAGACAGTAGGCAATGAATTCGTGTAAATTCATCGTTGTTGCCTTACGTCCCAGCGTTTTTTCGGCGAAGCGTTCGGTCGGCAAACCGTTATCATCGAAGCCCATAGGATAGAGAACGCGCTCACCGCGCATACGATGATAGCGTGCGATAACGTCTGTCTGCGTATAGGAATAGACATGACCAATGTGGAGTTCGCCAGAAACGGTTGTCGGCGGCGTGTCGATGGTGTAGATGGAGTCTGAACTCTGTGCATCGTATTTGTACGTATTGTGTTCAGACCAGAATTGAGCCAGTTTCGGCTCAGAGTCGCGGAAGGAATAACGGTTGGGCAACATGAGAGCAGTACCTTTCTGTGTACTAAAAACGCCGCCTACTCGCAAGGACGAGGGCAGCGCGGAAGCTCGTGGTACCACCTTGTTTCGATAGTATCGCTCGCCCAACCAGGATATAGAGCGACCTATCCTCTTCAGAGGCAATAACGGGCCACACCGGAACAACTTAGTGCTAATCGAATGACGTAATGAATTACACCACGACGTGATAGAATACTGCTTCAGTTGCTCGACTCACGAGTCACGTTCGAGGACGCATTCGAAGGGAGCTTACACCCGATGACCCCCAATCGCTGACGAACCCGTTCTCCTCTACTCCACTCGTTCAAAGTCAACATATATTTCTTTATGCTATTAGTATACAGGTACTGTACTATACTGTCAATAACAATTTCAATCTAATACTTGTTCCTGCCCTTGACAAAGAACGCTTCATCATGCCAGCCAAAAGTCCTATCATGAAACTTTTCCACTCAACAGTGCGTGACTAGCTTTAGACAGACAGGTATAACGCGCACTACAAAAACTAACTCTCTATCTTTTTAAGAAAGCGAGGCGTACATGTATGCCAACATTTAATCAGCATGATCTGAAAAAGCATATGCATGTCTATTCATCCGACAATCAAAATTTAGGCTCAGTTACAGAAATCTACGAAGACTCTTTCTTACTCCGCGAAGGTCTTATTATCCACGAAAAACGTTACCTTCCCTATAGCTCAATAGCTTCCATCTCTGACGGCGACACAATACATCTGACGATGACAACGGAGCAGGTACAATCTCCTGAATGGCGGAAACGACCCGATTATGAAGACCATCTGAGTGATCCTACACAACTTATGTATGATCGTGGACACGGTATTCACGACCCGTTCGACGATACAAACCCTACACAATTATAGTATCTATCCATCATTTACTTGCTCGCTGCCAAATTATTACCTTGTTCATATAGGTAGAAGCGTCTATTTTTCAAACAAGTGATGATGGATTGAGGAGCTTGTCGTCCGATATATGTATGAAAGCGTATGTAATATAGAGGAACAGGCAAGAGACAGAAATGGGAAGAAATCTCAGGTTGAAACCTGACTCGATGTAAGGTAATCACCTGATGTGGTAAGTAGCCAGTGTTGTATAAAATGAGAGCAAACCAATCAATGTGGAGAAGTACACCTGGCACAAGTGTGCTAGTATGCCTGCGCGTGCTGACCACGAAGCCACATGGAGTCCGACAGCTGATTTTGTCGGTAAGTTTCCTAAAGGGAGCGTGGAGTTATGGCAATTGTTGATCCGATGACTGAACCTCGTCGAGCGTTACTCGATACGGACTCAAGCAATCTGGACGTGTTCTCATCTGCCATTGAGTCCGCTTTTGCTACAGAGATACATGTCTCAGCAGATAAAGAAGGTCCGATGACTGGGCCACTCACCCTGGATGACGAGATGTTGCTGGGTGACACAGAGGATGATGAGGATAGTGAAGATGAGAGCGATGATGACTCAGGCGAGGGCATAGAGGATGCCGCTGCGCGTTCTCGTCACTCACGTACTGCTACTATCAAACAAGCGACAGGGAATGAAGATGCTTTTCAAAGTTACCTGCGCGATATTCGTGGACTTGGGCTACTTACTCATGCTGAAGAGATTGACCTGGCACAGCGAGCAGCGGCAGGAGACGAGCAGGCCCGTCGTAAGCTGATTGAGTCAAATTTGCGCCTGGTTATCGCCATTGCGCGTCGCTATACCAGTACAGGCGTACCACTTATCGACCTTATTCAAGAAGGCAACCTGGGCTTGATGAGAGCTGCAGAGAAATTCGACTATCAGCGTGGATGCCACTTTGGAACATATGCCACATGGTGGATTCGTCAGGCCGTAAGCCGAGCCGCTGGCGAGCAATCACGCCTCATCCACCTGCCAGAGCATGTCGCTACACGCCTTCGCAAGGTACGACGTGTCGCATCACAACTTTCGCAGGAAAATGGGCTTGATCCATTGCCAGAGCAAATTGCCGAAGCATGTAATATCGAAGTGAATGAAGTTGCCGACCTGCTAGGCGTCATCGAACAACCTGTCTCGCTTGATGCTCCCGTCGATGACGAAGCCCGTTACTCGCTTGCTGATACCCTCGAAGATAGTACCACACCTGCACCATCTGAGACTGCTTCCCAACATCTTCTCGGTGAAGAGCTTCATCGCGCACTTGCGACGCTCACACCACGAGAACGTGCTGTCATTACGTTGCGTTACGGCATTGGCGATGGACGAAGCCGCACACTCCTCGAAGTGGGTAAAGAACTTGGCATTTCAAGAGAGCGTGTACGCCAGCTTGAAGTGGTCGCACTCATGAAACTACGTGGTACGAGCAGCAATCTCGCACTACGTGAATGCGTGTAATCTCTGCTTAAAAGTGATGTTTCAAAAAGACCTGCTATTTACATATGTAGCAGGTCTTTTTCCTATGGTACTGGCTCACTCGACCTTACAAACGGAGTATGTTATACTCTACGTCGGAATATAATACTCATATGATCCTTTCTATTTCAGAATACTATTTCGATATATTCTTACCCGTACATCAGAGAAAAACATGGATATGAAGACGCATCATGAATCACAGGTAGATACAACGCAACC
>DAIQNC010000270.1:0-455 GCA_036788655.1 Ktedonobacteraceae bacterium | reverse complement strand
GAATGAAATACCCTCAGTGCAAACGAGCAAAAGGCCATTGAGATACGTTCTGAGTGAAACTGCCCTTGTGCTCATCGTTATGCTGGCAGCCTTGATTCCTCGCATTCTCCTTGCACTCCATCTCGATATGGTGACAGATGAGGTTGTCTATATTCTTGGGGGCAAGGTTTATCTTCCCTTACTCACACATTTGAAAATTGGCGCAAGTGGGTGGATGTACAACTATGAGCATCCGCCATTTGTGAAATTTCTTATTGGCTTTTCGCTCTGGTTGAATACACATACAGGGCATCCTTTCACAGAACTCTTTGCTGGACGCTTGCCAAGCGTCATCACGGGAACACTGCTTGTTGTTGCTATCTACTGGCTTGGTCGCGCTCCTTTTGGCAGAGTGGTCGCGCTGGTTGCCGCACTTTGTCTCGCATTCAGCCCCTGGCTCACGTATTTCAGCGCAT
>DAIQNC010000269.1:0-5837 GCA_036788655.1 Ktedonobacteraceae bacterium | reverse complement strand
TAGTGGCGCACCATGCTCGCGTGGAAGTTCCTTGTCATTCATTTCATATGCAAGAATGGTCTGGGGATGTGTAGCAAGCGTCATGTCGATGACTTCATAAAATGGAATGTTTTGCGACTTTGGCGGCCCATCGGGATACGACTGCTTCCCTAACTGATACGAGGTAAAGACAGCATATTTCGCCTCTGGCTTCACACCTGCCAACTCCACTATCTCCTTCATCGGCACACCAGCCCACTCACCGACTCCAGACCAGCCTTGAATACAATTGTGCTTCGTAATTTGCGATTGCTTCGGCATCGCACGCAAATCTTCAAGCGAGAGATGCACAGGATTGACCACAAGACCACCTATCTCCAGTCGCCAATCAGCAAAGTTGTTCTCCTCTAATCGCTTGAATTCTTCCTCTAGCGGTGGCTTGCCATTCACCCAGAAGTAGGGCGAGATGTCCTTCGTCTCATACTCCTGCTTCGAGGTGAGGCGATGTAACAATGCTATACGGGTAGGGTCTACTATTGCACCAAGTGCATTTTGAGCCGCTCTTCTGTTCGCTAATGACAGAATTGAAGCTAACGCATAGATGATAGCAATACAGATCAGCACAATAATCGCAATAGTTCCGGCAAGGGCGAAACTTGAATGTTCGGTTCCAAGCACAATATCCCGAATATTGTTCTGGACATGAACAATGAGAACTAATACAGTATGCAAAATGATGAAAGCAATAAAGGCAAGTAATCCCAGGAAGTGCAAACTACGTGCTGCTTGCCGCCCACCAAAGATTTTGATATACCAGGGAAAACGCGCCTCAATTGAAGGCGATTGAGCTGCGCCCGTAAGGATGAGAAACGGCCCTAGCAGGAAGACAACGGCAGCATAGGCTAATTGCTGCAACGGGTCATACGGGCGAAAGTCACTGGCAGGTGGAATGTGAAAGGTGATATAGGTGAGGAATGTCTGCCATGCTCGCGGAACAATTGCCCATGATGTAGGAATGAGACGTGTCCATTCACCCGTCGAGAAGAGCAGTACCACATACACAATACCGTTCAGCACCCAGAAAATGATTGAAAAAAAGTGCCAGTGACGCCCCAGGCCGAGGTTATCTTTGCCAGGAAGCGCGAGCCAGGGAGATACCGGAACCTCTTCGTCCATCGAAGTCCATATCGTGTCCTTCGGTATTTTCTTGTGTGTAAAGCGTATCCAGTTACTACTCGGTTTGCACCCATCGTTCCAGTAGAAACGTGGATGCGCCCCTATAATTTGAATACCACTACGAATAAGGAGTCCAATGAAAATGATATTGATTAAGTGGTTGATACGCAACCAGACTGGAAATCCAAGTGATGCAAGAACGATGTGCATAAGTATAGTTCCTCGCCTTTACTAAATATCGCGCCACGATATTACCTCGTCTATCACTAACACGAATACAAATGACGTGACGTGACGAGATACGCTATCGCTGTTATGTTGCATAAGAGCATGAGAGCATGAGAACAAAAGACTGTCTGTAGCAATTACTATAATAGTGGTTGGTTAAGAATCGGTTAGCCTCACATCCATCGTATGAAAATACCCTGGCGAAAATGGAATAGCAAAAATGGGGATAAAAATTGCTATAAGAAAAGCAAGATGATATAAATGATATGTGCTTTCCGTTTTTCACGGAAGGCACATCCATATCTACAAGTCGCATGTATGAAAGGCAGTTTTTTCATGAACGTTCTTCTGACTGGAGCATTTGGCAACATCGGCTCTAGCACCCTGCAAGAACTGGTACGGCAGGGACAAACCGTGCGTTGCTTCGATGTTCAGACGAAGAAAAATGCAGTACGCGCACAGAAATTAGCACAGCAGTATACCTTCGAGACTATCTGGGGAGATATCCGCAATGCGGAACAGGTGAATGCTGCGGTACAGGGACAGGATATCATCATTCATCTGGCATTTATGATTCCACCGGATGTTGACGCGCATCCCGAACAAGCACGAGCCGTCAATGTTGATGGAACATTGAACATATTAAAAGCAGCACAGCAGGCAAGTCCGCGTCCAAAATTTCTCTTTGGCTCTACGCTCGACCTGTTTGGCCCCACACAAAAATTGCTACCGCCGCGTACAGTTAACGACCCGATTATGGCAACTGATGCCTACACCGAGCATAAATTGTTGTGTGAGACAGAGATACAAAAGTCGGGCCTTGAGTGGGCCATTTTCCGCTTCGCCGATGTTCCACCGTTAGAGCCACGCCAGCCACATCCGGTTATGTTCGAGATTCCGCTCGATACGCGCTTCGAGATGGTGCATACGCATGATGTCGGACTCGCCATCGCTAATGGGATAAAGAGTCCTATCTGGGGCAAAATCTGGCTTATCGGCGGAGGCAAGAGTTGTCAGGTCTACTACCGCGATTACCTGAATCGTTCGCTACAGGCTGCTGGCATCAAGCCGCTCCCGGAACGTGCCTTCACGACACAGGAGTATTGCACCGACTGGCTCGATACAACAGAGAGCGAGGCATTGCTCCACTATCAACGTCATAACTTCGATGAAATTATGACGGACCTGGCAAAAGTCAATGCACCACCCACTCCAGTTCGTTTCATTCTTCCGTTGGTCGCACCACTAGTACAGCAACAGATGCTCAAGATGTCGGCCCACTACAAAAAATAAGAAGTGGCAAGAAAACGCCCGTCGTCATATGACGATGGGCGTTTGTGTTATGGTTACATTTCTTGTTTATAGTTTCTCACAGGTAACGATGTAGTGTTGCGTTGATATTCCATGAGAATAGCGTCAAGCAGCGTACCAGTTCGCGGAAACTGAACAGCCTGTCCTCTCAGGCGAGCAAGCTCCATCTGTTGTTGCAATTGATGGATTGCTATACTCATACGATCAAACTGGTCAGCCTTCTCTTTTGACCCCTGGAGCCGATTGAGCAGGTTGTTCAGTGGCACAGCCACTTGCCACAGCACATTATCAGCATTGAGCGGCACACGCGCATGCATATCACCATTAGCAATTCGCGCATGAACTTGAGCAATCACGGCAATACCTTCCGCAAGTTGCTCCTGCTCATTCGCACGTACCTGCGTCTGCTTCACGATCTCTTGCCGCAGTTGTGCGATCTCCTCAGCACGATCCGCACGCCGAATAGCACGAATCAGGTTTCGCATAATCACAAAGGTGACAACCGCAACTGTTATTTGAATTGAAAGAGGTAGCACAAGCGAGACTGTATATAATTGCTGGTTTAACATCTGCTGATAGGCAGGTGTACGCGGTAATATCGGCACAACGGTAATAAAAACGCTTGCCAGCGCACTACACAAACCTGCTATCAATGCAGCAACTGGCGGCATAAGCGCACCTGCCAGAATAATAGCAATTACCAGTGTGTGCAACAAAGGTACAAGTGTAGGGTCAAGTGGATTGGTCACAAGCGGCCCTATTACGACGAGAAAGACGTAGCCAATGATACAAATCGCTGATGCGATTTGACGCCCAATGCGTCCCAACACGAACGAAGCCAGCAGAAACGCGAGCATTCCATAGGCAATTGGCGGCGATGATGGACTGCGCGGCGAGTCAAAGATCATAAAAGGCGCGACCAGCAGATAAAGAACAAATACAAGCAGCAAGAATGAGCTTGTGAGTTGTGCGTAACGTGTTCGTTCTCGTTGCTCCGGCGTCGTATCCGGCTCCCGTTTCGGAAGCGAGATGTTGTACCACCGTGTGAGAAACTGTTTCATGAAACCTTCTTTCTATTAATTCACTATCCATCTGCCACATTAGCGAGTGCTACGTTTATAAAAGCGAATAAACGCCCGTTGAGCAAGGATATCGAGAATCTGACTCACAACTGTTGGAGACAGCGTGAGCCTTGCCCGAATTTCGGCAACCGACCGCACTCCATTGATTTGTGCCAGAACTGTTCGCACGAGAATACGGTCTTTATGCGAAAACTGGGCAAGTTGCTCTATCCTTACGTCAATGACAAGATAAGGGATAAGCTTTTCTTCCGATGTTGGAAAAGACACGGCATTCGTTGCTGCCTGTACTGGCTGTGGCCCCATCTGTTGAGGTAACGTAGGGGATGCTACCTTCTGTTGAGGAGTCAATGTAACATCCCATTTCTCAAGCGTCATCAATATTGGCAAGAGTTGAGCGGCATCGACCTGTTGTCCACTTCTTGTGACAAGTGTGCAACGAACAATCCTTCCCTGTATAACCTGAACTGTACAGAGAGATGGTTCGTTGAAGGAACTCTGTTCCTTTGCAAGTTCTCGCTGTAACATCCCCGACTGCCCCTCAAGTGTTTCCATAAGCGTCTTTAAGTCGAGGTAATAGATTTTTCCCATTCTATCCACTACTTAATCAAATCTAGTATTATATATCCTATCATATACCACGAAATATAGGAGAGTACATGGCCCTATTGTAATATTTTTATAAAAAATGTCATGGCATATGAGTATTTGTAGGACGACAATTGATTGTCGGCGTGTTTCTTACACAAGGACGCCGACAATCAATTGTCGTCCTACAAATAGAAGGGGCATTCTCGCAACACGCTATAGTGTGCGCCCGACCTGAGTAGCTCGCTTTTCACGACATGGAGCGCATGAGCCTCATATGGTTTTGAGGAAAACCTGTTCGTCTGCTCTTTCGACAGCAGACGTTGTAGTTGCTGCTGTTCCTCGGCTTTCAAGGGTGCTTTGACACGTGCCAGTGTGAGATGGGGAGAAAACGGACGAGTATCGACCTCGAATCCTCGTGCCAGAAGCTCTTGTTGTAAAGCATGATGCACTGCTATCAATGCACCTGCTGGCTCATCTACGCCCATCCAGATGACACGCGGAGAACGTGGTGAGCCAAAGACACCGATACGCGAAAGGCTATAAGAAAATGGATAGCTTTCTTTTGCTACTACCTCTGCCGCCTGTTCCGCTGAGGCAAGTTGCTCATCGTCCAGTTCACCGAGGAAGGCAAGCGTCAGGTGAATACCCGTAGGATTCACCCAACGTATTCCGGGCAAAACCTGCGCCACCTGATGGATAACTCCGCTCAGGTGGCGTTGCAGGTCTTCATTCATTTCTACTGCAATGAAGGTTCGTGTCATGACCGTGTACTAGTGTACTACGCTGCGAAGAGCATTGCATCCAGCTCTGAGCCGTCGATAGTCTCGACCTGAATCAGATGCTCAGAGATAGCGATGAGACGCTCTTTTCTCTCGCGCAGAATGTTTAACGCTGTCTCATATGCTTGTTCGATGAAGATGCCAATTTCAGCATCTATCTTCGCCGCCATATCGGGACTGATTGAGCCTTCGCCGTCACCCTTAATAGCGACGTTTCCTATCGAACTCATACCGAACTCACAAACCATGCGCCGGGCTATGTTGGTCACGTACTCAATATCCTGAGCCGCACCAGTGGTGATATCGCCAAAGATAATCTCCTCTGCGGCACGTCCACCCATCGCACCTGCCATCTTCGCCAGCAATTCGGAACGGCGCATCAGGTAACGATCCTCAGCAGGAGCCTGGACGGTGATACCGAGAGCCATGCCACGTGCGATTGCCGATACTTTCTGTACCGGGTCTGCTCCTGGCATCGAGCGCATCACAATAGCGTGACCCACTTCGTGATAAGCGATAATCGCCTTCTCCGCCTCGCTGATGAGACCACTTTTGCGCTCTGGCCCTGCCATCACGCGCAGACTTGCCTCATCCAGATGCTGTTTGTTGATGGCACTGTGTCCATCACGTGCCGCTAGCAATGCAGCCTCATTGAGCAAGTTGGCAAGGTCTGCACCGGAGAAACCAGCAGTCT
>DAIQNC010000268.1:0-5851 GCA_036788655.1 Ktedonobacteraceae bacterium | reverse complement strand
CTGCCGGTAGTCTGTTGCACAACTTCAATGGCGTCGATGCTATCGACAATGCTAACGTGAATGGTTTCGACCTTGAGCCACCCGATGAGGGGCTGGGCGATGGCAACGGCTATGTCTTCAACATCGTCAACGACGCCGGAGCCATCTATCGTTCAAATGGGTCAGTCGTACTTCCAGCATTCTCGATCAACCCTTTCTTCGCTGAGTCTTCCACGGCATTTCTCAGCGATCCTCGCACGTACTATGATCCGACTACCAATACATGGTTTGCGACTGTCTTAGAGATAGGCGCGACGAATACAGAGTCGCACTTCGATGTTGCCGTCAATAAATCTGGCAACCCTACAACGGACTGGACCGTGTACAAATTCGACACAACCGATCCGACAGGTGCTAATTGCCCTTGCTTTGGCGACTACCCCATCTTTGGTATCGACAAATCAAACATCTATGTAAGTAGTCAGGAATTTCCCATCTCAGGTAGCGGTTATAATGGTGCGGAGATTTACGTCATCTCCAAAGCCCAACTTGAAGCATATGCCACGTCGGTCAACGTTATCCGCTTTGGTAGCTTGAGCGTCGATGGGGTGCTTGGTTACCATATCCAGCCAGCAATTGAGCATACCAGCGCGAGTGCTGAATACTTCCTGAACTCGTTGGATCCCAACAACACCTTCGACAATCGCCTCGGCGTCTGGGCCATGACCAACCGCGACCATGTTGCTCAGGGAGTCATTCCCAATCTCTCCGCCACCGTCATCAGTAGCGAAGCATACGCCATGCCCGCGAATGCTCAGACGCCTCCTGGTGTCTGCCCCTGTCCAGGTGCGCCATTCAATGGCCCTCTAGCCACTTCTGGCGTAGTTACCGCTGATTTCGATGCAATGCAAGAGGTGCAATACCTCAATGGTCATCTCTACAGTTCGCTGAACACCTCGGTCAACGTTGCTGGCGACAGTGGCGCACGTGATGGTGTTGCCTGGTTCGATGTCACTCCTGTCGTTTCTGGTGGCGTCATCAGCAGCAAGTCAAAGGTGGTGAATCAGGGCTACATCGCCAGTCGTGGCCTCTACCTGATGTATCCACACACCGAGCGTACCTTCAGTGGCAATACCGTCATCGCCTTCACCTTTGGCGGTCCCGGCACGTACCTGAGTGCAGGGTATGCCGTGATGCCGAGTGGTGCGAAGAGCTTCAGTGGTATCCGCGTTGCTGGTGCTGGTGTAACATCCGACAACGGCTTCACCTCAACCTCTGTCTTCGGTGGTGTTGGTCGCTGGGGCGACTACTCTGCTGGAGAGCTTGACCCATCCGGTAACGGCGTCTGGCTCGCCACACAATACATCCCTAACAACGGCGACCAGTTCGCCAACTGGGGAAATCGCGTCTTCGAGGTAGCTGCATAAACTATGTAGTGCTGTGAGAAAGACCATTCATCGTCGCCCTTCTGTAGGTGCGACGATGAATGGTCTTTCCGTCAGTACAGGGAAAAAGGAGAAGAGTTTCATGCCACGACATAGTATACAGGTTCGTGTTCCGTTCGTTGATGTGGACAGTTCGCATCGCATCCACTTTACGGCAATGATGCGCTACATGGAGCTTGCCGAGCATGAGATGACGCGCTCCCTCGGCTTTGCCTATGCCACGAAGCTACGGGACATGGGCTTTCCGCGTGTCCATGTCTCTTGCGACTATATCCGTGCCATCGGCTTCGACGACGAATTGACGATTGTGGCTCAGGTAACACATGTAGGCAATAGTTCGTGGACAACCGCCTTTCACGCCTATTTCACGCAAGAGCTACAGCAACATGCCGAAGCAGCGAAACCTGCTGCGAAAGGCGAGATGACGATTGTAGCACTCGATAAAACGACTGGACGTGCCACACTGTTGCCTGACGAATTGCGTAACATACTTACCGATAAGTGAGGCATTAAGGTATAATAAAAATACAGAATACACCAGGAACAAAAAGCATAATAAAATACAGGGCGTAATAAGGTAAGGCTCTTACCCTCTGGTTACGGTAATGATTGTGAATGACCAGCGTGTACGGGTCTCATTTATTACACCTTGTAATTCTTACGCAAACTTCACATCCTTCGCCGCAACCACGCTAATCGGATGCGTTGGGTGTGCCATATTCGCCAGAGCATGATTGTGTTGGGCGACAATCTGTGCGCCTGTGAGGATACCGTTGTCGCCTGTGAGATGCGCATCGGAGACCAGCACGACATCATAATCCAGAGAAGCTGCACGGCGGCAGGTGGTGTCCACACAATATTCGGTCATTGCGCCTGTAACCACTAGTCGTGATATACCCTGTGCCTGTAGCGTTTTATGGAGCGGCGTCTGATAAAACGAGTCCGAGGCACGTTTGCGAATGATTAGCTCACCCTCGCGTGGGGAAATCATCGGGTTAATGGGCCATCCTGGTGTGCCTGGTTCCAGTGGATGACCGGAGCCACCATCATGCTGAATAAATATAACGGGAACATGTTCCTCACGAGCCTTTGAGAGCAAGCCTGCAATACAGGTGAGAATAGCCTTATCTTCTTCATACGACTCGTCTGCGAGGCCAACCTGCATGTCAATGATGAGTAGCGCAGTCTGAGACATAATTGTATCTTCTCTCCAACCATCGTTCAAATCACTTTCATTCGTCGCCTCTGGCAATATATCACATTTAGAACGCAACTTCCATATCGTAGGGTCACGATGTATCGATAGGGTATGCCAGTGTGACCCTATCGATACATCGGGGTCTACGAAGTGTCAATTTCATGAGTGAATCCTCATAATTATGACCCTTCCAGCTATAATGCTTGCTAAGAAAACGTAACTATGGTTAAATAGCCACGAGATGGGAGAAGCATTTTCTGAACAAACGAGGCGACAGGCACTCTATAAAGCATTCAAGGGACAGGTCGAAGGCGAAGACGACGCGATAGACCTGGCCTATACTGCGTTGCTCATCTCGAAGTTTTTCTATCCCACCCTCGACATAGATACCTACATTGCTCGCATAGACGCGCTTGCCGAACGGGTGCGTGTCGTGCTGGCTCAACAGCGTGTTGAAGATGTTGAGCATGATATACAGCATGAGAGGCCGTTGCTCAGGACGATATACGCGCTCAATCAGATTCTTTTCGATGAAGAGGGGTTTCACGGCAACGCCGGAGATTATTATAACGCGGACAATAGCTTTCTCAATCGTGTGCTGGATGAGCGCGTCGGACTGCCCATCACGCTCTCGCTGCTCTACATCGAAGTGGCGCAGCGGGTAGACTTGCCCATCTATGGCGTCGGATTGCCTTATCACTTCGTCGTATGTTGCCCTTTGCTGGACAAGAAAGTCTATATTGACCCCTTTGAGCGTGGCTTATTGATGAGCGAGAAGGTCTGCCGTGAACGTATTCGTACCCTCTCGAACGGGAGAGCGCGGCTGCCACGTCAAGCCTTCACCCCGATAAGTAGACAACACCTGCTTGTGCGCCTGCTCACCAACCTGAAAAACATCTATCTGAATGCCGAGAACTACGAATCCATGCTCATTGTGTGTGACCTCATCCTGCTGCTGATGCCAGACCTTGCGAAAGAGTACAGAGATCGCGGCATCATTCACTATCAGCTACAGCACTATGGGCGTGCCTTGCGCGACATGAAACGCTACACAGACCTCGACCCCGACGCGACGGATCGTTACGAAATCCTCAACCACATCAAAATGATACGCGAAACAATTGCACGGTTAAATTAGCTGATGCCCCATGTTGTGCCGTGATTTATCACGGGCGTATGGTCGGGCGCACAGCCGTGATAAATCACGGCACAACATGGTTGGGTTATTTCACGTCCGCGATAGACACGCCTGTGTCGATGTAGCGTTGTCCAAGTGCATAGAGAATGACTGGGACGACAAGGGCGATGACGGTTGCCGCCATCAATTGCGTATCGACGGGGTTGAGCGGATTTTCAAAGTAGAGTAGGCCGATGGGGATGGTACGCTCACCGTTGTTGTTTAGATAGATCAACGGATTCCAGGCGTCTTGCCAGCTTCCGAGAAAACTGAAAATGGCTACGACGATAAGCACGGGTTTCGACTGCGGAATGACGATGTTCCAGAGAATGCGGAAGTGTCCACAGCCGTCGATACGTGCCGCCTCGTCTATCTCGCGTGGCAAACCCATGAAAAACTGGCGGAACAGGAAGATGCTGAATGCATTGCCGAAGAGTTGCGGTACGATAATCGGCAGGAACGTTCCGACCCAGCCCAGTGCGCGGAAGTAGGCATACATCGAGACCGTGAGTATCTGTGCAGGCAACATGATGGTTGATAGCACCAGTATCAGGAAGAAGGTACGCCCCGGAAAACGGAAGCGTGCGAAGCCATAGGCCACGATAGCGGAAACGAAGGTGGGGACAATCATCGCGTAGACCGCCAGCCAGAGACTATTGAATATGTATTGGCCGAAATCGTATTGGGTGAAGACCTGCACATAGTTCGACCACATGAACGGCTTCGGTATCCACTGAATAGGAATGGCAAAGAACTGAAACTCGTTCTTGAGCGAGGACGAGAGCAGCCAGACGAACGGGAACAGGATAATGATCGCCATCACCACCAGCAAGATGTATGTCCAGTAGCCGCTCACACGTTGTAGAAACATGCCACGTTGTTGACGGTCACGCCACGTAGCTGCAAATGACCTGTTCGTAGCCTTCCGCGTTTGATTCGTAATTTCCATCGTTATTTCTCTCCTTCCTCTTACTGACCACCGCCGTAGGTGAAACGGCTCGATGACAGCACGAGCAATGCCAGTAGTAAGGAAATGACGAACACAATTACCGAGAGTGCTGCCGCGTAGCCGAACTGGTCGTACTGAAAGGCTTTGACATAGATATAGGGTAGGAAGGTCGCCAGGTTATTTTGATAGCCGAGGGGATTGCCCCCACTCATACCAGCCGTTTCGGTCGCGGCAAAGACGATTGGCGTTGCATACACCTGAATATTCGCAATCAGTGCCATGATGACGTTGAAGATGACGACGGGCGACAGCAACGGCAACGTGACATTCCAGAAGATGTGCCATTTGCTCGCGCCATCAATCTGCGCTGCCTCGTAATACGTGCTGGAAATACCTTTGAGCCCAGCAATGAAAATGAGCATTGTGCCGCCCATAAACCAGATGTTCACAAGAATGAGTGCTATCACCGATGTGAATGGATGGTTGATGTCCTGGAGCCAGTTGACGGGGCCGAGATGGAAGAGCGACAGGAAAACATTGGCTAAACCGTTCTCGCCCGATGCGAAAACCTGCTTGAACAGAATACCCGTTGCCACACCAACTAGCAAGCTCGGCACGTAGAAAATGATACGGAAGACGTGATTGCCCGGAAAATGATGCTGCAACATGAGTGCCAGAAGCAACCCACCAACGATATAAATGGCTGTCGCAAGAATCACGTAGAGCAGCATATTGATGGCTGCCTGCTTGAAAATGATATCCTTCGTGAATATCTGCGTGTAGTTCTGTAGACCAATCCACTGTGGCGGCTGAAAAAGATTATAGCTGGTCAGGCTATCGTAGATCATGTTGAGCAGAGGCCAGAGGCCAAAGACAAGAAAGCCAATAAGCCATGGGCTGATAAAGAGATAGCCCATGAATTTCTCATTGCGGCGCAAGCGGTTGAACCACTCCATGCCTCCTCGCGTCCTTGCAGAGGAAACGCCTGTTGTTCTCGATTTGATGGTTGAAGCCATTCATTGCCTCCTTTGATATTGAGAACATACGTGGTGGGGGAAGGGTGTAATGAATTAGACCCGTACATTATATAGCGTTATATAGCG
>DAIQNC010000267.1:872-5854 GCA_036788655.1 Ktedonobacteraceae bacterium | reverse complement strand
GGCCATATCGTGGGCGATGTCGCGGATGATGTACGAAACATGGCTTCATTTGTGACACCTGTACCAGGCGGCTTAGGACCACTTACACATCTGACGCTCATTCGGCATACGTTACAGGGCCCGCAATAAATGTATCACCGTTCGCCAGGTTGTCAAATCGTAACACCGCTTGCTTCTTTCTTAACCAGCTTTGTATGCGATCTCAACACCATTCCAACTCTGGAAAGGATACACTATTGAGGACGAAAACATTCTAGTAGTCTTTCAACTCAGCGAGGAGAACGCACATGACCTTCGGTGCAAGCAACGAAACTCTTTATCAGGCATCCCGTCTGACTTCTATATCGACTTTTCCAGCCAGTAGCCAGCTTGAGACGGATGAACAGAGACGACGCTTTGAACTGCTTCGATTGGCTTTTTTTGTGCTGAAGCTTCGCAAGTTGGAGCAAGAGGTACAGGGTGCAGAAGAGGCGCATAAGAAGTCGTTGAATAGAGACTATCAGTTTCGTTGTAGCCTGCTCCGTCACACCATCTTTCAGCAGGTCGTCACATTGACCCGACTTGACGCAAGGGAGCAGGCTCTACAGCTTATCAATACCTGTCGTAGGTAGGGTAATCGTACCCGTAGTAGCGGTTCTGTTTGGGACGCACGAAAATGTCGCCGTTGACGCGCACGACGATTCCTTCTTTTTCCAGTGCCTTGCGGAGCTTCGCCATGTCTACCTCGCCCTGAACAGCGAGCATCGTTGGCCCCAACTGGCGCGTCACCAGTTCCTTGAGTGGGGCCATAGCTTTGAGGCGCGGAATGACATCCTCATTCGATACTTCCAGGAGCAGCACTTGCGAGATACTGACATCTCGATAGCTCTTTACCCAGTCGAGAAGCGTATATTCGACGTTCTGCGGCAACCCCTTCTGACTACAATCGCGCAGGGTCGCCAATATCTGTTCTATCGTCTTGCCTGATGTGAGACCACGTATTACTGAGGCTTTCGTGAGCGTGAGCCGACTCCCCAGGCCGAGTTGATTTACCTGCGCGAACGGCAAGACCTTGTAGAGTGTGCCAAGATCGGGTTGCAGAAACAATAACTCAAAGTTCGGTTGTATCACCAGAGCATTTCCTGTACTTGACTCTTGCTCTAGCAACGAAACATCCGCCTGTCCTGCTCCTACTTTGAGTACCTTATCGCCCAGGTCCGTCACCATAAACACGTCTGGATTCGTTGTCTGTTCAGCAAGCGGCTCCCCTGCCTGTCCGCTTTGTGAGTAGCCAACGGAGACGATGCCGAGTTCATTCAATGTCGAAGCAAGAATACCTGTATACACTTCACCTTCGCACAAATCCCAGATAGCACGATTCTCACTGGTCTTGCGAGATAGCTTCGGTGGATAGAAAGAATTTTGCGGTCGAAATGCATACGCATCTTTATCCCAGAGTACATCGAGCAACGACGAGATGGTATACCAGCGATTGGGAGTGCAAGCAGCCAGTTGGCGAATGAGCGCATCGCGTCCACCTTTCGCATTCCAGATATACGCATTGGTAGGCTTATAATGGACGCCGTACACATCTTGCCATGAAGCATTGTCCAGCCAGAAACGTGCCAGACGTGATATCTGACTCAGTAAAGGGAATGCTCCCCATTGCTCAAGAAACGGTTGAGGTATGTAAGCAGCTTTGCTCTGATCAGTATCTGGCTCTGCCAGGGTAATCAGCCCAAATTGCCTCATCACATCCAGTAGTATTTCAAGATACTCGTCTTCATCGGTGTAATTATAGCGGGTCTGACCTCGCAAGAGCGGACGGATTTTTGCCGCAATACGCTTTGGGACTCTGCCAGCTTGCGTTGGCTCGATGCGCTGCTGATAGATAGCCCCGACGAGTGTTGCCACATCGTATACCGTTACAGGCTCACTACTACGCACTATTGTAGGTTCATCCGTTGCCTGAACCAGTTCGGCTTTTTCCTCTTTCACAAATGCTTTCTTCGCACGAGCCGCTGGTAGCATACTCATATACAGGTCATTCGGAATGAAGAGGACTCGCTTGCCACCAGAGAAGGTATCAAAAGCAATGGCATGGCTTTCAAGGGTGCGCAGTATCGAGAGCAATGCTACATCGTCCAGATGCATCGTTTCACGCACTGTCTGCATTGTCATCTTGCCATCTGCTTCCATCAGCTTCTTGACGAGTGTGTGAGACCATTCATCGAGTGCTGTATGTGCAAGAATATTGTCATCATCAATCATGCGTTCGACGAGGAGATCACGCAAATCGTTCCGCGCATAATAGCCATTCTGCTCGATACCATAGCCACGTAACATGTGTGTAAGCTCATAGTCGGTTGCCTGAGTAAGCAGGCTACTCAATTTCTTCTTCGAGCGATCTCCATTAGGAGCGAATAGCTCACGTCCACTCCTGTTGAGACTGTTCACACTCTCGCTAAAAGGCTTGATGACAGTTGCATGTGTTTTAGGGGATGAAGAACTGGTTGAGAGGGCATAATAAAAAGGATTTTCTGTTTCTTGCAATAACGCCTCTTGCATCAGTTCCGCAATAGCACTTTGATAATTCGCCGCCGGAACTTGAGCCTTTTTACGCAAATCATCATGTGCTATGCCATAATTTGCTGAGGACGAGACAGCACGATAGAGAATAATACGCGCATCTGGTGAGAGTTTCTCCCAGACAAAACGGGATGCAAGTGTATCCTGCATCTGCAAGAGCAATGCATCTATTGCGCGCGATGTAGCCTTTTTTGTTCCAACCTGCTCATTGACTACCCAGAGTCGCAGTATAGAGGCAAGTTGTTCATCTGTAAATGTTGTTAATACCTGTCGTAGTGTCTTCATTACTCTTTCAATATGTACAGTTTATTCCGGTTGATATTGTTCCAGGTAGCGTATGACTTCGCGTGTTAACTGGCTTGGCGTCGAGGCTCCTGCTGTGACAGCGACACGCTTTTTATCGTGTAACAGGTTCAAATCAAGTTGTGAAAGGTCTTCAATGCGAACGGCGGGAACATGGGCAAGTTCTTCTGAAACCTGGACGAGCCGATTAGTATTGTTGCTCTTCGGGTCGCCTACAACGATGGTTAAGTCTGCGCCCCTTGCTTGCTCCGCCACTGCCTCCTGGCGTGTCTGTGTGGCATTGCAAATATCAATGTGGACTTGCGAGTGTGGATAACGTGTGCGAATGTAGCGAATAACACGCGCCGTATCCCATGCTGAGAGCGTTGTCTGTGTGGAGATAGCTAATCGCTGCTCCTGCTCTGGTGTCAGTGCCAGCGCATCCACATCTTCCTCAGTTTCGATAAGGCTGACATGTCCGGGAATCTCGCCCATGACGCCCTCTGGCTCCGGGTGGCCTTTTTTGCCAATATACAGAATATAATACCCCTCAGCAACAAGTCTGACAACCAGGTCATGCGTTTTGGTCACATCAGGGCAGGTGGCATCAAGACAACGTAGCCCTCGCTCCTCAGCACGTTTCTTTACAAGCGGCGAGACACCGTGCGCGGTAAAGATAACGGTTCCCTCATGCACCTGTTCAAGAATGCTCGCACGGTCAGGGCCATCTAGCGTCACAACGCCCATCTTCGTCAGTTCTTCAATGGCATGACGGTTATGAATAATCTGTCCGATCACATAAATCGGGCGTGGTAAGGTCGGGTCTTTAGCGGCCTGACGCGCAATCTGCAATGCATCGACCACTCCGTAACAGTAGCCACGCGGCGTTATCTTAATGACTTCCATAGTAACCTTTGTATAATAAACCTTTATCCGTCGTGCAACACTTCATTGTCGGCGTCTTCCCTATACGCGAACAGCGACACTTCATTGTCGCACGACAAATACGGCACGTTATCGTGCCTTGACTAAAATGCGGCTCAAGTCTTGCGGTGTATAGAGACAAACGCTGGGGAGAAGGCCAGCTAACTCTTCGACAGAAGGAGTCGATGCCAGGTCAAAGATGAGCAGAGGTGTACGACGACGTTCACAGCCCTTCGCCACCATTGCCGCAGTTACTATTGGCGCATTGGATACACTATCACGCCTCGCTTCAGCAGGCATATTGATGAATAACTGCACCTTTGATAACAGTGTGGGGACGTGAAGGGGTGTATTCTCTTGATACACTGTTTTCATACCTGCATGTAGTAACAATTGATTATAGAGTAGTTGGTACTCCTCATCTCCGACAAGCAACGCTGACCGCCCATATAATCCACCCAGACAGGCATCGGCAATAGAAACTACTTCTGGCGCGATATCGCGCATTTGATTCTCCTCTGTTATCCTGGTTATTTGCTCTATCATCGCACTCTACTTTATTTATATCTGCTTGTAGAGGCGCAATTTATTGTATGCGCGGCTTAACATGGACATGCACAATGAATTGTGCCTCTACAACATGCTCAGACTATTGTTGTACTTTTTACATACTATAGCAAATTGAATCAACGATATCCACATCCGGTACACGCAACCTTTGGTAATGAAAACACATTGCAAGCGTTTTTTCGTCCCGAAAGCATAGACTATCTCATGCTCATCGTAACTATTGTTATAGCAATCGTGTAGGGACCGATTCATCACGTCCGATGTTCCCTTATTGATAGGTACATACGGACATGATGAATCGGCCCCTACACGATTGGCAGATTATCTCATTCATTGTGAGGATTTCACACTGCTCCAACCTCGATGCTCATGACATGCTCCACTTTTTCCAATGTCCGCACCACAGGAGTGACACATGCACCGATGAACGCTGAAAAGAGACTCGCCCACGCAGTATCATGTGTGTACAGTTCTTCGGGATGGCACTGCACACCCATCATGAAGCGATGGCCGGGAACTTCGATGAGTTCGGCGACACCATCTTCGGCTCGACCACTTACACGCACACCCTTTCCCGGCGTCTTTACGGCTTGATGATGCAGACTATTGGCACGTAGGTCGCTCTTTCCCAATATCTG
>DAIQNC010000267.1:0-862 GCA_036788655.1 Ktedonobacteraceae bacterium | reverse complement strand
ATGAATGCTATGGCCTATCGTTGTACGCGGCAAATCCCACAGAGCGTGGCGCATACTGTTCGGATAGAGTGCGCCGAGGTCTTGATACAGACTTCCACCAAGCGAGACGTTCAATACCTGCATACCGCGACAGATGCCAAGTGTCGGGATATTCTCATCAAACGCCCATCGCGCCATTGTGAGTTCTAATGTATCCAACTTTGGATTCGTTTCGGAGAGGAGCGGATGTGGTTCCTCATCATAATTGCTCGGATCAACGTCGATACCACCAGACAATAATAACCCATCTAAACGGGGGAGAAGCGTCTCTAGCTCATCAAGCTCATCAAAGATCGGGATGAGAATAGGCACACCACCGGCACGCTCCACTGCATGAATGTATGTCCTATTATTATAATAGATCGGTCGCTCAGTCTCCGCACGTAACCCCGCGTGGCAGGGGATTCCAATGATTGGACGCATTACTTTCTCCTTCATAAGTTGCCTTTTGTAGTGCGGTGATTTATCACTTTCGGTATATTTCGCACAGAAGCGATACATCGCCGTTCTACATATTTGGCCTGGATAAGTCCATAGGTCAGGGTGTTTGATTTCGCATTGGTTTTCGATTATATAAAAACAAAAGCGGAACGCCATTTCTGCGTTCCGCTTAGAAAAAAGGTATCACTTCATACCGCGAAACGCGCCATTTTAAGTACCAACTCAAGATGCTCCAGGCGAAGCTGGAGCTCTGTAATAAGAAGGTAACATAAGTTGTTGACGCGCTGCTTGTTCATCTGTGTTCTCTTTGTTATAACAATTGTTTACATGTTATTTACTGATGTTATATATCCATGATACGCTTGTTGTCAAGCAATCAATG
>DAIQNC010000266.1:0-5865 GCA_036788655.1 Ktedonobacteraceae bacterium | reverse complement strand
GTAACTATCATTGCAAAATGCTTATTGTGCCGTTTCGCTTGCTACCGTTCCTGCTTGCTCTGGTTCTGATACAATCTCTACCGATGATGGTATGCTTGCCGTGTTCTGGAGTGAACGTGCCGGGGGAAGCTGATTCTGTTGACCGAAGCGCATTTGCAGGACACGCAGAAAGCCCTCGATGAAGATTTTGCGCGACATCTTCGATTTCCCGACGCGGCGATCTTTGAAGACTATCGGAATTTCGACGATACGGAAGCCATGCTTCTGAACACGGTAGGCGAGTTCGACCTGGAAGGCGTAGCCCTGCGACTGAATGGTGTCGAGGTCGATGGCCTCTAAGACCTGACGATGATAGCAGCGATAGCCTGCTGTGCAATCGTGAACGCGCATACCGAGCAGGAGACGCGCATAGATGTTGCCCCCGTTGCTGATGAAACGACGCAGTAGCGACCAGTTTGGTGTGCTACCCCCACGAATGTAGCGCGAGCCAATCACGAGGTCTGCGTTTTCAATCGCGGTGAGGAAGTCAGGAAGATAGGTGGGGTCGTGCGAGAAGTCTGCATCCATCTCGAAGGCGGCATCGTACCCGTTCGCTATTGCATATTTGAAACCAGCGATGTAGGCAGTGCCGAGGCCGAGTTTGCCTGTGCGGTGCATCACATGAATATGTGTATCATTCTCGGCGAGTTTGTCGGCGAGTTGACCTGTGCCATCGGGCGAATTATCATCGACAATGAGAACATCGCTCTCAGGTGCATTTTGAGAAACGGCTTTCAGCAGTGGTTGCAGGTTATCAAGTTCGTTATAAGTGGGGATAATGATGAGCGTTTTCATATGTTCTTTGTGATTTCCTCTCCAAGGCACAACTGATCCTGAAAGAACAAATAAGAATCAGCAAATGTCATTTTCGTCCTTACTGTGGCAAAACATAGAGCACAACAATTATAAGTATTGTACATAAGATAACGGTTCCCTGCATATGTCGGTCACGCAATAGTACCTCTTCTGGACTACCGCCTTCCATACGGATATAGACGAGGTAGAGATAGCGAAACAGGCCATAAAGGAACAGCGGTATCGTGATGATAAGGCGATGGTTGCCCGTTGAACCTTGAAAGGTGTACAGACTATAGGCCATGATGGTTGTTGCCGCGACAATCGTAATCATCTGGTTGAGCATCGGGATACTGTACTCTTTCAGTATCTGACGGTGCGAACTCGCCTGACCTTCGAGTAAGACCAGTTCGTGACGTCGCTTGTTCAGTGCCAGGAAGAGCGCGAGCAGACACGTGACGAGGTACAGCCAGGGCGAAATCGAGACGGGAATAACCACTGCGCCAGCCAGGATACGTAGTACGAACCCACTTGCGATAATGAATACGTCGATGAGAACGACATGTTTCAGGCGAATCCCGTAGAGTATCATCAAAATGAAGTAGGTTGCCATCGTCAGTGCGAAGAGCAGATTTGCACCGCCATAGGCGGCGTACATATCGTGCATCTGTCCTATAGGAAGAGTAAAGACTGTTGCTATGAGTCCAATACTGAGCAGAAATAATACAATCATCGCGCCGATAGCCCAGGAGACGGGGAGCCGACCAGAGGCCAGAGGACGATTGCGCTTCGTGGGATGCTGGCGATCCTGTTCCAGGTCGAGCAAGTCATTGAACAGGTAGATGGTACTGGACACCAGACAGAACGTCACAAAGGCCAGCAACGTGCGTTCAAAGGAAGGCACGTCGAAGAGCCTTTGTGCGAACAGGAGACCTATAAAGACCGCGCCATTCTTTGTCCACTGTTTCGGACGCATCGCGCTAAGAATGGCTCGTAGTTTTCCCGTCGTACTCAAGTTCTTTGTTGGCAAAGACACGGACGAGATTTGCTCAGTCACGATGGAGTCAGAGGTATCCTCTATAGAAACAGATTGCTGTGTTTGTACGACTTTTTTCAAAGATATACTATCCCTTCGCTTGCTATGCGAACATTACCACTCCTCATATGCCACGTTTTGTCATATCAGACCAAATACAAAACGGGCAGGTAACAGGGTGAGTAACAGAAAAACAGTCGAACATGCCCTGCTAGTAGATACGCCGCCGTAAATCCTCCACGCGATGAAGCGTCACACGATGCTTATCTGTACTGATATACTTCTTATCGGTAAAGTAGCCAACAACTTTATTAACACTTTCACGTGAGGCCCCCACCATGGACGCGAGTTCCTGCTGTGTCAGTCGTACCTCGATACGGATGCCATCGGCTACCTGTATGCCATGTGTCTCTGCCAGTTCAAGCAATTTTTTGGCGACACGTCCATAGACATCCAGGAAAATCAAATCTTCTACTTGCTGGTCGGTATTGCGGAGCCGCTTCGAAAGAACCTCTAGCACCTGAATGGCAATCTCCGGGTTTTTCATAATTGCCGCATGGAAATCGCTACGCTGCAAAGTATAGCACTCAACTCTTTCCAAGGTGATAGCATCGGCGGAACGTGGCAAGCTATCGAGAAGGGCCAGTTCGCCGAAACACTCGCCCATTCCCAGCACAACCAGCGAAATCTCCTGTCCATCGGGGCTAATCAGGCAAATTTTGACCTTGCCCTCTTTAATAATGTAGAGAACCTGACCGGGATCATCACGATGAAAGATAACCTCGCCGGAGCGGAACGTGCGTCTTCGTATCACACTTGATAAGGCATGGAGTGCATCATCATGTAACCCCGAAAATATCGCAACCTGCTTCAAATAAGATGACACATTATCGGTTTGCATACGCCGAATCCCCTTTCAAGAAATGTTCTTAAAACGCATGATAGCATAACACAGCCTGTGGTGCAATTGTAGATATCTGTGCTTGATTTTCGTCGTCACATTGGATACTCTATAAGGAAAGAAGAGGCCGTATTACAAGGAGGAAATTCGATGCAGACGATGGAACAAGCAGCGTCCCAACAACCCACAAAGCAGACTGAGCGACGATGGAGCTATACCAGTGGTACTAGCCATACACCACTGCTCGGCCTGACTATCGGCGATATGTTCGATGAGACGGTGGCACGTTATCCCGACCAACCCGCACTTATCTCGCGTCAGCAAAACATTCGCCTTAGCTATCGTCAATTGCAGGAGCAGGTCAATCAGTGTGCGAAAGGTTTGATGCACCTCGGTGTGCAGAAAGGACAGCGCATCGGTATCTGGGCGCCCAATCGCGCTGAGTGGGCGATTGCACAGTTTGCTACCAGCAAAATCGGAGCCATTCTTGTCAACATCAACCCATCCTATCGCTTGAACGAACTCGAATACGTCTTGAAGCAAGCAGGATGTAGTGGCCTCATCATCTCACCGGCCTTCAAGACCTCGAACTATACCGAAATGGTGCAGACGCTGGCTCCCGAACTGGCGCAGAGCGAGCCTGGTAAGCTCAAAGCCGCACGACTTCCCGATCTCACGATGGTTGTGCGTATGGGGTCTGACCGGGTTGCCGGTATGTACACATGGGACGAACTGATGTCGGCAGGAGAGCTAGTCAGCGATGAGCAGCTTGCCGCATGTCAGCGTGAGCAAGAATTTGACGATCCCATCAATATTCAGTATACGAGCGGCACGACAGGCTTCCCGAAGGGCGCGACACTGAGCCATCACAACATCCTCAACAATGGCTATTATGTGGCACGTCTGCAAAATTTGACGCATGAGGACAAGCTCTGCATCCCCGTTCCGCTCTATCACTGCTTCGGTATGGTCATGGGAAACCTCGGATGCATTACGCACGGTGCAGCGATGGTCTATCCTGCTGAAGGTTTCGAGCCACTTTCCACGTTACAGGCGGTGCAGGACGAGAAATGTACCTCACTCTATGGTGTGCCAACCATGTTCATTGCCGAACTTGCTCATCCCGATTTCAGTAAATTTGACCTGACAAGCCTTCGCACGGGCGTGATGGCTGGCTCACCATGTCCTACTGAGGTCATGAAAAAGGTCAATTCTCTGATGCATATGCCAGAAGTCGAGATAGCTTATGGCATGACTGAGACAAGCCCTGTCTCCACACAGACTCACATCGACTCGCCCTTCGATAAGCGCGTCGGAACTGTCGGTCAGATTGGGCCACATCTTGAAATCAAAGTCATTGATCCAGCGACGGGTCAGGTAGTTCCCATTGGCGCACCCGGCGAACTCTGCACACGTGGCTACAGCGTCATGCTTGGCTACTGGAACAATCCAGAGGCGACGGCATCCGCCATCGACGCGGCACGCTGGATGCACACGGGCGACCTTGCGACGATGGACGAGGAAGGCTACCTCAACATCGTGGGGCGCATCAAGGACATGATTATTCGCGGTGGCGAGAATGTCTATCCACGCGAAATCGAAGAGTTCCTCTACACGCATCCCAAAGTTAGCGATGTGCAGGTCATCGGTGTACCCGACGAACGGTATGGCGAGGAGATTATGGCCTGGATTAAGCTCAACGAAGGCCAGCAAGCAACGCCCGAAGAGATACGCGAGTTCTGCCAGGGCCAGATTGCCCACTACAAAATTCCGCGCTACATCAAATTCGTCGATGCCTTCCCCATGACCGTCACAGGAAAAATCCAAAAGTTCCAGATGCGCCAGCAATCGACGGATGAGTTGGGGTTGCAGGGCGCGGCCTCGATGAAGACTGCGTAGGGAAAGCAGGGTGTAAGGAATGAGACCCGTACATTTCAGCATTCTTCCACGATTTGCGGTCTTGTACCGTTCCCATTCCTCATTGTTTCGCCAACGTTGAAATGTACGGGTCTCATTCCTTACACCCCGAACGTAATCGGTAGTGAGCGGATGACGAAGACGATACCCAGATTTGCCTGGATGGGCGTATCCTCGACGCGCTGAATGTTTTTGAGTTGTTCCAGCATCATCGGCAGCACGATTTTTGCTTCGAGACGCGCCAGTGGCGCACCGACGCAGAAGTGGATGCCGTGTCCGAAGGCGAGATGGCGGTTGGGTTCGCGCTCAATGTTGAAGTTATTGGGATTGGGGAATTGCTTGCCATCGCGGTTCGCTGAAGCTGTCCATGCAATCACCATCGAATTCGCAGGAATGCGTTGACCTGATAGCTCGACCTCTTCCTTCGTCTGACGGAAAAGAAACCAGACAGGCGGCAGGTAGCGCAACACCTCTTCTATCGCCTTTGGCATCAGCGCAGGATTACGTACTAGACGGGCCATTGAGTCGGGATGGTCGGTAAAGGCGACGATGGCATTGGCAATCAGATTCTTCGTTGTCTCCTGACCTGCGGCGAGGAGTAGTGTGCAGAAGCTGACAAGCTCGTGTTCGCTCAAACGTTCGCCATCGACCTCGGCAACGCTCAACGCGCTTACTAAGTCCTCGCGTGGATGTTTGCGACGTTCGGCGAGCAGACGCGAAAAGTACGTTGCCATCTCTTCTTGCATGGAGCGTCCATCTTGCTGTGTAGAGGGATTGGGAGAGTTTTCCACTCGCGCCCAACGTTTGAAGATGTCCCAATCCTCATCCGGCACACCGAGCATCTCGGCGATAACTTTTGCTGGTAAAGGGAAGGCGATATCTGAGACGACATCCATATGCCCCTGCTCACGCACTTGATTGAGCAGGTCTTGCGTCATTGTCCGAATGCGGTCATCCAGTCGTGCGACAGCACGGGGCGTGAATGCTTGATTGACGAGATTGCGAAGTTTGCGGTGGTCGGGTGGGTCTTTCGCCACCAGCGTATCAGCGAGGAAGCCACCATTGAAGGCAAATGCCTGAGAAGAGAAACGGTTATAATCACTTAATACGGTAAGAACATCGTCGTAGCAAAATACTTGCCAGAAGGGAAACGGCATCTGCTCATCCATAAGCACGG
>DAIQNC010000265.1:4768-5871 GCA_036788655.1 Ktedonobacteraceae bacterium | reverse complement strand
CTGGTAGCCTACATGGACGGACGTGATAAATCTGTCCCTACAGCGTTTCGTGTCCCTATCAAATCAAGATGGAAACCTACTTCGCATTATTGATACTATCAAACTCTTCCTGTGTCAGTTTGATGGTCGCGCCCATCACATTCTCCTCAAGATGCTTGACAGAGGATGTGCCGGGAATGGGAAGCATTGTGGGTGAGCGATGCAGTAGCCATGCAAGAGCTATCTGGCTCGGTTGCGCGTTATGCTGCTTCGCTATCTTGTCAAGCGGCCCACCTGTGTTTGCAAGCTGCCCTGTTGCCAGTGGGAACCAGGGAATGAAGCCGATGCCTTGACGCGCACAGATGTCGATCATCTCCTCTGACTGGCTCGCGGACATCTGCTCAGACTCACGATTTGCCAGATTGTAGCGATTCTGTACCGTCACAATTGGCACAATCTGCTGTGCCTGAGCGAGTTGCGCCGGAGTCACATTGGATAGCCCGACGTGACGAATCTTTCCTTCCTGTTTCATCTTCGCAAGTTCACCCACTGAATCCTCGAATGGAACCTTCGGGTCTGGTCGATGGAACTGGTAGATGTCGATATGGTCGAGGCGCAAGCGTCGCAAACTTCCTTCGAGTGCCTCGCGCAGATGCTGAGGACTTCCATTCGCAGGCCACTGATTCGGCCCTGTCCGCAGCAAGCCACCCTTTGTCGCAATCACCAATCCCTTCGGATAGGGATAGAGAGCCTCAGCAATCAACGACTCGCTCACCTCTGGCCCATAGGAATCGGCAGTATCAATGAGGTTGATGCCCAGGTCTAGCGCACGATGTAACACGGCAAGTGCCTCTTGCTTGTCCGCAGGTGGCCCCCATATGCCCTGACCCGTCAGACGCATCGCACCATAGCCGAGACGATAGACCGTCAAGTCTCCGCCAATCGTCAATGTTCCGCTCGCATGTGCAGGTTGTTGCGTTGTATTCTGCATATTTCTTATCCTTTTCTCTATTCGACGCACCACAATTGAACTCTATAAACATATGTGGAATATCAATGTTGCTGTATGGAACACGCACTGGCTAACAAGACTGATGACAATGAGGTTATCTGTAGTCCGGCGA
>DAIQNC010000265.1:0-4758 GCA_036788655.1 Ktedonobacteraceae bacterium | reverse complement strand
GGACGAGTTTACATCCCATCAGGATCACGTTCGTGATAAATCGCCGGACTACAAATACGGCACTCGTCCGCGATGAATCGCCGGGCTACAGATAACCCATCTTACCTATCAGCTAGTATTTTCAGGCACTAGCTGACCCTCATAGGCTATAATGTTCCGAAGTATCGAGAAAAAAAGTTTATATAAGATAATAGCTATGGTTACGAAGGCACAATGAGTGTGTGCTTCATAGAGCGAGGATTTTACGGTGAAGAAACAGAAACGTTCACATCTAGCGAGAGAGATTGTCGAGACCGTCGCGTTAGCCATTCTCATATTTCTGGTTATACGTTTTGTCATTCAAAGCTATCACATCGACGGAACGAGTATGCAGCCAGGTCTGAATACCAACGATTATGTGATTGTCAATAAAACGGCTTATATCTTTCAGCAACCTGCGCGTGGCGATGTTATCGTTTTTCACGCACCGCCAGACACGAGTAAAGACTACATCAAGCGTGTGATTGGACTTCCCGGTGACATCATCCAGACGAGCAAAACGGATGTATGGGTCAACGGCAAGCTCCTCAACGAGCCATATATCGCGGACAAAGAGAATCCCAATGGCAACGTCTGGAAAGTTCCTGCAAACGATTATTTTGTGATGGGTGACAATCGCTTAGTTAGCGACGACTCACGCGACTGGTGTTATGTACCAAAAAGTTACATTGTAGGCCGAGCCGTTGTCGTCTACTGGCCTATGTCCAAATGGGAAACCATTCCCACCTATTCAGCCACCTACGCGCAGATACCACCGCCCAATCCGAACGCTATGCAAGGAACACAATTCGCATGTAGCTGAGTGTCGATGTTGAGGTATAATAGTATCTTGTAGGGGTCTTCATTTATTACACCCTGCTGTCTCAATATTACAGGTACATTATGTAGAAACGTGATGTATCATTCCTGTGCGCCACGTCAAAACCAGGACGCACGTGATAAATCACCTCATAACATGGGTGAAATACAGCTAGAGGAACATGTAGGAGAGTGAGAGCCATGCAAGAGTCTGAGCAACCTCAAAAATCGCGGCGTGAGCGACAGAATGGCGACACCTCATCGCATCGCGCCCCCGTAAATCCTGCAAGCACTCCATCCAGTGGTGGATCACGAGCGCAAGGACCATACACATCGTATGCTTCGTCTCGTCAGCGTACAGCGTCCAACCCAGGCTCTTCACGTTCCTCACGTTCGTCACGCCCAAGTTTCACGACTTCGCAGCAACTACCAGAACGCGACTCTCAATATGCCTATATTGCAGGAATCATCGTTGGTGTACTCGCAATACTTGTCAATGTGATATTGACGTTGAGCAACAGCGTAGCATTCAGGCAAGCAAGCAGCCAGGGAGCGAACGCTACAATCTCTACCGCCGCATCACTGGCTGGTCTCTCATTTCTCAACCTGCTTATCATCGCCGTTATGCTTCTCGTTATGGGTTTTATCGTTGGGCGAGTCGTGGTACGTCGCCGCCTCGGTTTCATAGCAGGTGCGATTGCTGGCATCCTTGCCTCGCTCGCCATCTTCCTCGAACGCTACATTCCAAACTATCCCGGTAATACGCCGACAAGCAGCGCAACGAATGTGGGTACGCTCATCATTGCGCTCATTCTTATCATTATTGCTGCAATACTGGCAGGGCTGGTCAGTCTGCTGGGAGCATGGATTGCAACGAGACGCCACCCTTATTATGAAGTATAGTAGAGGATTACAACTGATGTAGGGACCGATTCATCACGTCCGAACCCCCAAATTAATGATACCTTTCGGACAGGATGAATCGGTCCCTACATCAGTTGTAATCCTCTATTTCTGGCCCACACGCTGCAACTTGACGAAGTTTGTACGCGCCCGACTCGCTATGGGCATTCCACCCATCAGCACAACGTGTTCCCCGGCATCCACAAGGTTGTCTTCCTGTAACTTCTGGTCAACGTAGTCAATCAAGTCTTCGGTTGTCCCCATCATATTGATGCGGTGAGGCCAGACACCCCACCAGAGCGCAAGTTGCTGATAGACATGTTCTGAGGGAGTATAGGCCAGAATAGGAGTCCGTGGGCGGTCTTTCGAGATGAGGTGAGCGGAGGAACCGGAGCGTGTAAAGACGACGATGGCGCGAACGCTTGTCTCTTCTGCCAGCGCACGTGCCGCATGGCTCACTGCATGTTCGGCGGTCAAATTCTGACATTCAGGAATGCGAGCAGTTAGATTATTGCGCTCAGTCTCCAGCGCGATACGCACCATCATCTGCACCGCTTCTAAAGGATAGTTGCCACTGGCGGTCTCGGCACTTAGCATCACGGCATCCGTTCCATCAAGAATAGCATTCGCAACATCGCTTGCTTCAGCGCGTGTCGGGCGTGGATGCGTAATCATCGACTCTAGCATCTGCGTCGCGGTGATGACAGGAAGGCCACGATTGTTACACTTGCTGATAATCGTTTTCTGGATAACAGGCACTTTTTCAGCCGCCATCTCCACGCCGAGGTCGCCACGCGCCACCATCACACCGTCGGCAACATCGAGAATAGCATCGAGCCGTTCAACCGCTTCTGGCTTTTCCAATTTTACAATAATAGGAATACGACGTTGATAACGTAGCTCGCTCTGTTCTTGTTGCTTACCCTGTTCCTGTTGCATTTCCTGCATATACTGCTGAATATATGCTCTGGCTTCCAACACATCTTCGGGACGGCGTACAAAACTGAGTGCTACATAGTCAACGCCATGTTGTACGCCAAATTTCAGGTCGTCACGATCCTTATCAGTCAGTGCAGGCGCACTCACCGCAACACCTGGAAGATTGATACCTTTATGCTCGTTGAGCATTCCACCATGTATCACCAGACACTCAACATCCGTTTCGCTCGTTGCCAGAACACGTAGTTCAAGCAGCCCATCATCAAGTAGAATGCGGTCATTCACCTTGACATCGTGTGGTAGAGCCTGATAGGTTGTACTCACTACATCGGCATTTCCGACAATATCACGAGTGGTAATAGTAATTCTTGCTCCATCGACCAGTTGCACAGGCTGACCACCCTGCAACGCACCAGTACGAATCTTCGGCCCTTGCAGGTCTTGTAAAATCGCAAGTGCATACCCCAGACGAGCCGCGAGTGTGCGGAGCCGCTCGATGACCAGCGCATGACCGTCATGTGTGCCATGCGAGAAGTTCAAACGTGCCACATTCATGCCACAATGCAAAAGCTGTTCGAGCTGTGCTTCGCTGCTAGTTGCAGGGCCAATGGTACACACAATTTTTGTGCGTCGTATGGGCTTTTCGCTCACGTTCTTTATCCTTCTGAGCAATCCTGGTGGTGAAATCGCTCAACTTAAAAATATGTCGTCCTCATGAGTGTATCATATCGTCAACAAAGCATGAGTTGACAAAGAAATGTGGACAGCCGTGAATAGGCTACCAGAGTGTGATAAATCAGACTCCTACACGCTGGTGGCTGGCTCATCGTCATATAGGATGCTCACCACCAGCGTGTAGGAGTCTGATTTATCACACTCTGGTAAGCGCACAACCCATGTCCAGAGTATTTTGTCAAGCCTCATTATTGAACTAATCTGCGATATTCACTCCACGTCGTGCAATGGGCAGTTCCGCACCTACCTGTTGCGCCAAACCTGCCATACCGCTCCCCGGCAGCGACTCTATCTGTATCGACGTTATCAATCCGTTCTCTACATCGTATGTTACATGTACCTGCGGAAGCGTCACCGCCAACCCTGTTGACTCCACAGGCCGCATTCCAAATTGTGATAGGTCAAGACCATTGGCTTGCGTCCCCGTAATTTGTATCAGTGCCTGTACGCTATCGTTCTCTGCGTCCTGCACATCGCTCAGATTGTAGGAAAAGTCCGGCATAGCCGCCAACAACTTGCTCTGCATCAGCAGAAACTCATTCTTATCAAGCACATTGGCGGCAAAACCAGTAAGCGTAAAATTGTCGGCCATGCTATTAGCAGCGAGGCTAATATCGCCAGATTGGAGTGCAGTCACAAAGGTCATCACGGTTTCTCTATTGCTCATATGAAGTTCTCCTCGTTGTGTGTAATATGCTATTCTCTACACGAACGGGAGCGTAGGTATAGATGTAGGGGCATTATTTTATAAGCCCAGGTAACCCACCCTGTATGTTCGCAATCCTATGATACGTTTGCAATGCTATAGCGTGTTGCAATCCTATCTTGCATTTGTCGGTGGACTACCTGGGCTTATAGAATAACGCCCCTACAGATTATTGTTCGATAATATCGACCGAGACCAGCAAGTCGCCGGGTTGACGGTCTCGCTGTGGGTCGCGTTCGCGGAGGGCCTTGAGGACATCCATGCCTGATGTGACCTGACCAAAGACACCGTGCTTGCCATTCAGGTGCGGCGTGGGTCCGTAGGTGATGAAGAATTGCGAGCCGTTGGTGTTCGGGCCAGCATTCGCCATTGAGAGGATGCCTGCCTTGTCGTGCTTGCCAGCGAGCGCACCCGGCTCGTCGCGGAACTTGTAGCCGGGACCACCCATACCTGTACCAGTCGGATCACCGCCCTGCGCCATGAAGCCGCCGATGACGCGATGGAAGGTCGTGTTGTTGTAGAAGCCCTCACGCGCCAGGAAGACAAAGTTGTTCACCGTCACAGGTGCTTGCTTCGCAAACAACTCTACCTGGATATCTCCTTTACTGGTGTGAAAGACCGCCGTATACTTTTTCGAC
>DAIQNC010000264.1:0-5871 GCA_036788655.1 Ktedonobacteraceae bacterium | reverse complement strand
TTATACACAAAAGGGTCGTTATCTGAAACGAAAAACAAAGGTAGAGCGTATTGTATGAAGAAACCTATGTATACTCCATACGCCTGTGTGTCATTTATAAACACGCAGGACAATAGATATGAGAAGATAAGGAGAATCAAGGATGAACAATTTCTTTAAGGGTATCCTTGTCGGCGTTGGTGTCGGCCTACTCGTTGCCCCTATGCGCGGTGAAGATATGCGAAATCTTCTTTCGTCCCGGCTCAACGAGCTTCGTGGCTATCTGCCAGAAAACGATCAGTTGAATCAGTACACCCAGCAGATTAGCAGCACTGTCAATCAGGGTGCAAGTAACCTGAAAAACTATGCACAGCAGGCTGCGGATACAGTGAAAAGCTCGGCAAGTAATTTGAGCAATATTGCTCAGAACGCTGCTTCCACAGCAAAGCAGACGGGTCAGAATGTCGCGGATACAGCGAAACAAGCCGCATCGTCGGCAAAGTCCAGTGCTACCAGCAGCACATCTAGCTCTTCGGGCAGCAAGACAAGTTCGTCTAGCACAACGACGCCTGACACGGCTCCGTTCCCAAGCGCATATCCTGATTACGTCAATCCTGAGACCAACCCGAACTCGAATAGCTAATCTTTTACGAGAAAAGAGCAAAAGACCCTGTGTGGAAATCATACAGGGTCTTTTGTACTTCCTATTTTTTACGATGAAGGAACACGCTCTATTTTGAGATTGAGCGAAGTGAGGCGTGGCACAATGTCCCCGTATCCACGCTCCAGATAATCGACACCTGTGATAACTGATGTTCCTTCTGCAATTGCTGCTGCGATAACGTAGGCAAGGCCAGCACGTAAATCTGGTATCTCTATAGGCGTCTCTACCGCAGTAAAGGGCGTAGGGCCAGTGATAATTGCGCTATGCTCGTGATTTTTGTTGCGATACCGACACTCAACACTGCCAAGACAATGCGTTGTCAGTTGTGTTTTCGCCCCCAGCGCGTCTAACGCCTTTAAGTAGCCAAACCGTTTCTCATAGACTGTCTCATGAATAATCGAGATGCCATGTGCCTGTGTGAGTAGAATCGCAAAGGGTTGTTGCCAATCCGTTGAGAATCCGGGATACACGTCCGTCTCAATCATCGCCGGACGCAGTTCACCTTCACGGAAAAATCGAATCGCCTCTGCTCCGACCAACTCAAAGCCACCACCAATTTGTCGATAGTGTGAGAGGAAATTGCCAAGTGTATCGGGACGTACTCCATGTACTGTCACATCACCATTCGAGGCACAAGCAAGTGAAGCCCACGATGCTGCTTCGATGCGATCACCAAGAACTTCCATGCGCGTCCCATGAAGTCGATTCACGCCCTCGACATAAATATCTCGTCCTGGCGAAGTAAAGATGATTGCGCCCATCGCTTGCAACATGGTAATAAGTTCGAGAATCTCTGGCTCAATTGCGGCATTCGAGATGACCGAACTTCCCTCGGCAAGTACACTCAAATACAGACACGTCTCTGTTGCACCCACGCTTGGGTATGGCAGATGTACATGTGTCCCTTTGAGCGATTTTGTGCGTCGCGCTACATATCCTGCCTCGGTCTCTTCGACCGTTCCGCCGAACGCACGAATTGCATCCAGATGGAAATCGACGCCACGTGTGCCAATTTTGCACCCACCGACAACAGGAACTGAGACGGTATTGAAACGATGGAGCAGAATACTCAATAACAAAATAGGAACGCGATTGCTCCCCGAATGCGGTACGGGAACAGAAGAGATACTCATGGATGTAGGGTCAATAGTCAATTGCTGGCTATCGACATGCTCGACTCCTGCTCCCACCGATGTCAACAATTCGGCAGTGATATCGACATCGCCAATGTCTGGCACATTGCTGAGTATTGTTGGGGTCTCACCTAACAACGCTGCCACCATCGCCTTGATAACAAAATTCTTCGCACCAAGACAGCGGATTTCGCCGACGACAGGATAGCCACCCTCTATTCTATATGCATAAGATGTAGCCATGTAAACCCTTTCTCATTTTGTGCCAACTTTGTAGCTTGTGTACAATATGCGAATGACATTCACATTATATACAACATGGTGATGCCAGATTGATATATTCGTCAAGTAGCTCACGCTATACATTCCTTTGCAAACAGACGTACGGAGTCGAGTTGCGCGGCATCAGGAAACCAGATAATGACTTCTTGCACTCCTGCCGCCTCGTACTCCGCGAGACGGTTGCGAATCATCTCTGGTGTTCCATATAATGCTTGTTTCTGAATTGCTTCAAGTTGACTTCGTGAGGATGCTGGCAATTTCTCAAATGCTGCCTCCTCCGTCTCACCAATCGTGCAATTGATGAGCAACGTGCGCTTGATGCTTTCGTAATCGCGCCCGATTTCCTCACAATGTTGTTTGAGAACAGCTAACTTATGTTCAAGTACAGGAATGTCCGCATTCGAGATATTACAGGCGTCGCCATATTGCGCCACAAGTTTGAGCGTCACCTTTTCACCGGAGCCACCAATGAGGAGAGGAATATGAGGATGTTGCGCTCCCTTCGGCTGATTGATTGCGCCTCGTATTTGATAATACTTGCCCTCGAAGGTTGCCTCATCTTGCGTCCACATCACATGAATAACCTGCACGGCCTCGCGCAAATAGCGCAGACGTTCGGGCGCATCAGGATACTGATACCCATACGCAAGATATTCGTGTTCGTACCAGCCTGCCCCGATACCAAAGTCGAGCCTTCCATGCGACAACACATCGACAGTGGAAGCCATTTTCGCCATCAGTGCCGGATTGCGATAGCCGTTGCATGTCACCATCTGCCCGATACGCACACGTTTCGTATCACGTGCTAGAGCCGCCGTACTCGTCCAGCACTCAAATGTCACTTCCTGTGTTGGAACGGGAACAGTGTGGAAATGGTCAAAGAGCCAGATGGAGTGATAATTGAGTGCCTCGGCCTCCTGTGCGACCCGTGTCATCGTCTCATACGCCTCTACCGGGTCTTCGATGCCCACAAGGTCCATGCGCCAGCCCTGCGGAACAATGATACCATACTGCATTGCCATCAGTATCGCCTCTTTCTCTACGTAGAGTATGTCTTCTAAAGTCATTAGGCAATACGAGATGGAAACATGTCAAACAGCCCCATCAGTAAACAGATTTAGTTACCTCTTTGCCATTTTGTAGCTCTATGAGATAGGCTATATCAGGTCATCCCTGTAACAGTGATGGTAGTCATACTTTATAGTGGAAAGGAACCGCCTGATGACACAGGAACGACAGGAGACAACTTGTTGAAGCATTGCAAGAGGCCCATCAGCAATTTGTGTCCGCGCTCGCAACCATACCCGAAGCACAATCTCGCACGATACCACGTGAGGGAGAATGGTCTGCTCTTGATGTGCTGCTCCACATGCATAAAATGGCGGCATTCGATAGTTCGTCAATATCAGCAGTGCTTGAGCGTGGCGAGCAACCACCAGAGATTCAAGACGTGATTGTTTCAGCACCACCCGAAGCGATGAGAGCAACATTGCTTGCTGAATTAGAGCAAGACCGTGAGCAACTCTTCGCTCTGGTTCAACATACTGACGGTCAGAAGGCTCTCGACATTACGTGGTTACATCCTGAATTTGGTATGATGAACTGGCGCGAATGGACGCTCTTTGCTCGCGTCCATACACTTGATCACGCACGTCAACTTCAATCAATAGCTACAAGTATTGCTTCGTCAAAGGAAGGAACCGAGCGTGAAGCTAGCAATTGACCTTGCACCGCCAGATGCTCACTGGCAAGAACATATCACGTATGTCATAGAGGCCGAGCGTCTGGGCGTCGATTTTGTGTGGACGGCTGAGGCATGGGGATACGATTCCGTCACGCCGCTTGCGTATCTCGCTGCGAAGACGAACCGCATTCGGCTCGGTACAGGCATTATTCAGATTGGCACACGCACTCCCGCACTGGTTGCCATGACAGCTATGACGATGTCGGCCCTCTCCGATGACCGTTTCATTCTTGGACTGGGTGTCAGTGGGCCGCAGGTAATGGAAGGATGGCACGGAGTACGCTTTACGCAACCTCTACAACGCACAAGAGAAATGGTTGATATTGTGAGAAAGGTAACTCGTGGCGAGCGTCTCACATACGAAGGGAAATTCTACCAACTTCCACTACCGAATGGAGAAGGCAAAGCTCTAGTCTCATCTGCTCAACCGCGTCCACACCTTCCCATTTATTTAGCAACGCTCGGCCCGAAAAATCTGGAGCTTACTGGAGAAATCGCGGACGGTTGGCTTGGCACATCCTTTATACCAGAACATGCTGACCTCTTTTTTAATCCGATTGAAAAAGGGGCAAAGCGAGCAGGTCGCACACTTGCAGATATAGACCTTCAAGTCAATGCAGGTGTGGTTGCCTTCTCCGATGACCTTGATAGCTTGATTCCGCCACGAAAACCAGGACTCGCCTTCACACTTGGTGCGATGGGGTCACGTCAGCACAACTTTTACAATGAGGTCTATCAACGTTCGGGATATGTAGACATAGCCTTGCGCGTACAAGACCTGTGGCTCAATCGACAACGTGATGCTGCCGTGGCACTCATTCCCGATGAACTTGTTCTCAAGACCAATCTGCTCGGCACAAGAGAAATGGTACGTGAGCGTCTCCGCGTTCACCGAAATGCAGGTGTTACAACGTTGCACGTCTCACCTGATGGGCAAACGCTCGATGAACGTCTCAACACATTAATGGAGTTGATTGCGCTGGTTCAAGAGGTCAATGCCGAAGGCTCTAACCATCATTGAGGCTTCTATCACAAGATTTCAACGGAAACGTGGTCTAGTTCACAAAAATGCTGTGAGCTAGACCACAGTTGCTTCATAGAGAAGATTTTAGACTTCCAGATAGAGACAAAAGTTCTCATCACAGCATTTCTATATTCAAGTTTATGCCTAGACTAGAAAGAGTATGTCACAATGGAGTAAATCTATGAAGCACTGGAAATTGCAATGGCTTTCTACCCTATCAGCGGGATTTATGGTAGCCGCCCTGTTGGTTCTGATACATGGCACAGTGACCCATGCCGCAAGCTCGTCTCTCTCCTCTTTATCCTCTCATCAATCATCATGTCAATGGAAAATAGTTACCAGTCCCAGCCCTGGAAACGACTCAAACTACCTGGCAGGTGTTGCAGCCAGTTCAGCGCACGATGCATGGGCCGTTGGCAACACTCAAACGAATGGTGTGATACAAACGCTCATCGAACATTGGAATGGTAGTGCATGGAGTGTGGTTGCCAGTCCTAATCCTTCAACGGATGCTGAACTGAACGCAATTACATTGATTCCGGGAACACACCAATACTGGGCCGTTGGAGAATACTTCAATGTTTCCACCTGGTATACGCTGATTCTCCGATGGAATGGGAAGCAATGGATTCAGATGAGTAGTCCCGACGTAGGAGGAAACTTCAACTTCCTCTATGGAGTAACCGCCATTTCAGTAAACGACGCATGGGCGGTTGGTAACTATTATGATGGCAATACGACCATAACACTTGCCGAACATTGGAATGGCACTACATGGAGTATTGTTTCCAGTCCCAACCCCGGTTCATTCTACAGCAACTTTTCAGCTGTTACCGCCCTTTCATCAAAGGATGTCTGGGCCGTTGGTAGCTACAATGGCAACAATAATCCTGCAACCCTGACCGAACACTGGAACGGCACAACATGGAGTGTCGTGGCTAATGCAGTTGCTGGTGCGGGTGGCACATTTAACGCCGTGACGAGTGTTCCGGGAACGCATCAAGTCTGGGCCGTCGGGTACTACTTCAGCAGTACATCAGGGCAG
>DAIQNC010000263.1:0-5905 GCA_036788655.1 Ktedonobacteraceae bacterium | reverse complement strand
ATCCTCACGACTCGCATTTCCATCATTTACCTGGAGTTGGCCCTGGTATATCACTTCGCTTACCACTATCATAGTTGCGGCTATCTGGAGCCGAAATATTGATGTATATGGAACGGGCTTGCTCTCTGCAAGACTGGAATACGCGATGTTACTCTCCTTCATCGCGCTCGCATTCATAGTCATGCTGCTAGAGCGCAAGCCAATGATCATGTTGCTCATCACTGCACTCGCCGTCTGGACATTGATGCGAACGCAATGGAGTTTATGGCACGTGATGATTGCCTTCAACGTTTTGTTTGTCGTCGTCTTTGCCTCACAATGGCTCTGGCATTCACTTCCTACCCGACAACGCAATGTTGCCTCGCACTTACACTCGCTATTAGGATTAGGCGGACAGGTATGCGTTATCCTCTTCATCATACTCAATGGAGGACTCTTTGCGAATGCAGGTCAACTTGCTCACGTAGGAGCTGGTTCACTTCTCATCTTTGCTCTTCTCTTAGTCTGGTACAGTCAGCGTGTTGAGATGGCTCAACAGTTACGCTTGTGGTGCATGTACCGTGCAGGTCTATTCATATCGCTCGTCGTTACCTGGGAACTTTCGGCATGGGGACAGACACACATCGACTTACTGACGCTCACACCTGCAACCTACCTGGTGGTCGTCGCACCTTTCCTGACACGCGATGAGCGCATTCCACAGCATCAGCTTCTCGGACAGTTTTGCTCATTGCTTGGCTCTATCGTCCTGCTCCTGCCGACGCTCTGGTTGAGCTTCAACCAGAGCAATCTGCAACCTACGCTCATGTTAGTAGCTGAATCGCTGATCCTTCTGCTCATAGGAGTCGGGACACGCATTCGCATCTTTGTTCTGAGCGGAGCAGGGCTAGTTATTATTAGTGCCTTACATGCGCTCTTCCTGCCATCGCTCGGTATCCCATCATCGCTCGCACTCACCATACTGGGTAGCGTGTTACTCATCCTTGCTACAGGGTTAAGCATTGCACGTCATCGTCTGCAAGTTATGTGGACACTCATGGAATAATGTTTGGCGTAGGGACAGATTCATCACGTCCGTTCGTACATGTGTGATTGGGCTACATGGACGTGATGAATCTGTCCCTACGCCATTTCAGATTATCGATAGTATGCACAATCTTTCACCGCGCCGCCAGATATAGCTAAAAATCCCTCCAATATCGCCTATACAGTTCCTTTATTGAATATGATATGATGTGGGGCATACAATGAAAAGGATGGAGATGGAATATCTACTAACTACGATCATTAGTTCCCAAAAATATACACATACATTTTTTGCATCTCACAAAGAAGACATTTCTCTCTGTCTGCATAAACATATAAAAAATAGCGGCAGGAAGACATGATGAGCGAAGTCTTCTGGACGATTGAGGAGGACTTATGGAGCTTTCATTACGCTTAGACACACTGGGAATGGTAGAGGTGCGTTATCTGCGTGGACGCGAACGCTACCGCGATTGGCCCCAATTTCAGTTGCTTGCGGCTTCACGTCAGGCAAGCATTTCAGCATATATGACACACGACATTGCAGAACAATTACATGACCAAATTCTTGCCATTGAGTCAGCTATCGGTTTAGATGTCGGCTTCGATGACGATACTGATGAAGACACGAATGGTTACGCTACAGAGGATGCTGATGGTGACGAGGAAGAAACGGTAGCAGAAAAGGATGAGAAAGAGAGTAGCTCATTTTCTCCGGCCTTCGCACAATCACTCAAGCAATTGAACGAACTTGCACGTCAACGTCTTCCCGATGCTGGCACAAGCTCAACAAGTGGTGATTTGCCAGCAGATTTCATCGACCCGACTGATGCCTCTGAACTGGTGAGCGACGATGACGATGCCATCGAACTGCTTCAGGATGCCTTCTTGCAAATGATGGAAGTAGTACGCGAACTGGCAGATGAGGTAGCTACCGATGCGCTCAAAATCACAGGACGCCTCAAATGTACTCGTACTGCGATAGAGTTTGCACCTCGGTTCCGTCGTGAAGAAGATATTGACGACGACGAAGAAACCGACCCGGATGAAGAATCTGTTGAGGATGTAGACACTTCACGCAGCACGGAACCACGCGAGATAGAGTTTCTGCTGCTCTTGCAACTCTATGAAGACGGTCATTCACGTGTTGATGATATGCCTGCCGTCGAGTTGCAACTGGACGTAGACGATTTTGAACGCCTACACGAAACGCTCGATATCGCGTTTGAGCGCGAGCGACGTGGGCGTCGTCGTAGACAATATTAAATTTTACTTTACTTACAGTAGCTGTAGTAGTATGATGGTGAACCTTGAGAAATGAGTTTAAGACTTCGTAGCAATCCGATGTATCGATTGGCTCCTCATCCGTAGTAGCCCGATGTATCGATTGGCTCATTTTGTAAGCCAATCGATACATCGTGGCTCTACGAAGTCCCTGATATTTCGTTCACCTTCATTATCACGCCTATCCCTTAGAGAGGACATTCCTATCTTATGGCTCGATCCATTACAATTGAAGACCTGTACGCGATGAAATTCTTGAGCAGACCACGCATCTCACCCGATGGTCAGCGTGTCGCGTTCGTGGTAACAACCATTGACGACAAGAAGCATCAATACCGCTCGTCCATCTGGGTTACCCCTACCAATGGCGGCGAAGCACGGCGTCTCACATCGGGGCCAGCAAATACAAGTAGCCCTGTCTGGTCGCCAGATGGTCGCTGGCTTGCTTTCGTCTCTGAACGCGAAGGCGAACAACCAACTATCAGCGATGAGAAGGAGCAGAAAAAGTTCGGCAAAGGTAAGCCGCAAATCTGGCTTCTGCCGCTCGATGGTGGTGAAGCGCATCAACTCACCTTCATGGAGCATGGCGCATCCTCGCCTGTCTGGTCGCCGGATAGCAAGCATATTCTGTTTAGTGCCGATGTTGGTCCTGCTGATGAAGAGACCGAAGATGGCAAACCGTTGCCAAAGGTGCGCGTTATCAATCAACTCTGGTACAAACTCGATGGCGTCGGCTTCATTTACGAGCGTCGTACTCATCTCTTCCTCACCGACGTGAATGGTGGCACTCCACAGCAATTGACCGATGGCGACTGGGACGATAGTGATGCCGTATGGTCGCCGGATGGTTCGCATATCACCTACACCTCGAATCATGCCGAAGACCGATGGCGTATCTTAGGCTCCGACATCTATACACTTGCTGTCGAGAATGGTAAAGCAAGTGAGGAGCGTTGTTTGACCGATGGAACGCTTGCTTGTGCCTCGCCATCCTGGTCGCCAGACGGAAAAACCATCGCCTTTCTTGCATCATACAAAGTACGTTCAGGCGGTCACACCTACCTCTACGCTATCTCATCGGACGCAGATAAGAAGGCAGCCACCAATCTCTCGAAGGAGTTCGAGGGGACGTGCATGGACTGGACGAATAGCGATATCGGCGACGAACACTTGATGCCTGCTCCTGCATGGTCTGCTGATGGAAAGACATTGTATGTCCTGGCTTCACAACGTGGCGCGTCGCGTATCTTCGCAATTCCTGCAACAGGAGCAAGTAGCAATCCACAAACGCTGACACCGGGGGCGGTACATGTACGCGATTTCAGCATCGACGCATCAAAAGGACATCTTGCGCTGCTGGTAGGCGATGCTACGCATCCACAGGAAATATTCTCCACGACTGCTCAAGGTGGAGAGTTACAGCGCATCACCCATTTCAACGATGCACTCTTCAACGAACTGGAACTTGCCACCCCCGAATACATGCCTTACAAAGGTGACGATGGGTGGGATATTGATGGGTGGATACTCAAGCCGCACAACTTCGACCCATCGAAAAAATATCCGCTCGTGCTGGAAATTCACGGTGGGCCACAGACACAGTACGGTTATGGCTTCTTCCATGAGATGCAACTGCTTGTTGCCGAAGGATACGTCGTCCTCTATACAAACCCACGTGGGAGCTGTGGCTATGGCTACGATTTCTCGCTGGCGGTCAGAGGGCAATGGGGTGAGAAGGACTCTCTCGACATCATGCATGGCGTCGATGAACTGCTCAAGCGCGGCTATATCGACGAGCAACGCATGGGCGTGACAGGTGGTAGCTACGGCGGTTTCATGACCAACTGGCTCACCGGGCATAATGACCGCTTCAAGGTTGCTGTCACTGACAGATGCGTGGCAAATCTCGCCTCGATGTTCGGCTCTGGTGACGTAGGATGGGATATCGGCTATGACAATCTTGATACAACTCCATGGGAGAACCTGGAAAAGTACATGCACATGTCGCCCGTCTCCTATGTCAAGGATATGAAGACGCCGCTCCTCATCATTCATAGTGAGCAAGACCTGCGTTGCCCCATCGAACAGGCCGAGCAAATCTTCGCCTCGCTCAAATGGATGGGGCGCGAAGTCGAGTTCGTGCGCTTCGAGGGTCAGAGTCACGGCCTCTCTCGTGGTGGACATCCAAAACTGCGGCTCGAACGCTTGCGCCACATCAAACGCTGGTTTGCGAAGTACCTGCAAGCCTAAATGCAACAGTTATCTGTAGTCTGACGATGTATCGCAGACGTGTTCTCATATGCAGAGGGTCACGTCTGCGATACATCGTCAGACTACAGATAACTACTCGAAATTTGGATGTCCTGCTACTAGCTTCGCAGCCTCTCCATGGAGATGCCCATGATACGCCCACAGAACCAACTCGCCCACTATTCGCCCGTTGTATAATTCAGCTTTCATCTCAGTAATCGAGCAATTCGCATTCTCTGCTTGCAGCAGTGTTGAAAGGTCAACATTCGTACACATATCACTGATAGTGGACGTGATGATGCCGCCATGTGCAACGATAATGATGTTGCTATCAGGGTTGTCAATCATTATTGTCCGTAAGCCGTCGTTCATTCGCTGCAAAAGCATCGTATAGTTTTCACCACCTGGAAATATGGAGTCGTGCTTCCCACTGAACCAGTCCGCAATAATCTGGTCATGCATAGCCCAGTTTTCTTTGTTTGTCGGTTGACCCTCTAAGTTACCTACGTTTACTTCTCGAAACTGCTCCATCGTAATAACAGGCAATCGAAGAGTCTCTGCAATAATATCAGCAGTTTCCTTTGCACGTTTTAATGGCGAAGAGTACACAGCATGAATATGCTTGTCCTTAAAATACGCTGCTGTCTGTTGCGCCTGTAAGATGCCTTTCTCAGTTAACGAATAATCTACTAGCTTATAGGAAAACTCTTTCGTAATATTTGCTCTGTTCTCTCCGTGACGTACTAGATAAAAAGTATTCATCAGATAACATATGCTCGCTTTCAAGTGCTTGACGTAGTTTCTCTAAAAGATTATACTATCAACGTCAGAAGATAGAACTAACCACCAGCATCAGGAGTACACGAATTTGTAATTTGGACACTTCATACACACGAGCAGTGATAGTACCTCTTTTTAAGAGGGCTAGTTTCGCATGTGTCGTATGTCGTGTCCTTTTGTTTGTGATGCACTTTTCGTAGTATAGCTACGTTTCTGACAATCATCAACGTTTCCTCACAGGCAATACAGTACCTCGACACATACCATATCCATATCACTGCTTCCTTTCACATTGTTTACTCTACTTTATTCTGATTGATGCTCGTCACAAATCTTCATGTTCAGGCGTAGCATCCCAACGCGAAAAAGAATTTTCACAATGTAGGAGGTACATATATGCTTTTGGCTATAAGAAGTCTCTCAAAATCCTATGGAGTGATGACGGTTCTCAACGAGGTCTCCTTTATCGTCAATGCAAATGAGCGCATTGGTGTCGTTGGCTCAAATGGGGTCGGCAAATCGACGCTGTTACGTATCCTGATGGGCCAGGAAGAGATGGACACGG
>DAIQNC010000262.1:0-5919 GCA_036788655.1 Ktedonobacteraceae bacterium | reverse complement strand
ACGGGATGACGCCGAAGCAACTGACACGCCCGTAGGTTGGTTTGAGTCCTGTAATGCCGCAGCAAGCCGATGGGATACGTATCGAGCCGCCTGTATCTGTCCCAATTGCTCCGAGACACATATCTGCTGCTATCGCTGCCGCCGAGCCGCCGCTGGAACCGCCGGGAGTATGCTCATGTTGCCAGGGATTGCGCGTTGGTGGTGCAAAGGGGCCATAGGCAAACTCGAAGGTGTTGGTCTTGCCAATGATGATGGCCCCATTTTTGCGTAACAGTTCGACAATAGTGGCATCCTCGTGCGAAATGTGATCTGCCAGCACTTGTGAACTCGCAGTGGTACGTTCATCCTTGACGGCAATCAGGTCTTTGATAGCGATGGGAATGCCGTGTAGAGGGCCGCGATTGAGACCCGTGCGTTGCTCACGCTCTGCATGTTCCGCATCTTTATATGCCTGCTCGCGCATTACCGTCACGAATGCTTGAATCCCTTCATCGCCCTCGTCGCGTTCGTCGATGCGCTGCAACGTCTCTTCAAGCAGTTCTGTTGGGGTGATGATGCCGTTACGCAGTTCCTCGGCTACCTCACGGATTGATGTGTACATGTGGCTCTCTTCCCTCTTCCCTCTATGATGCGATTCTACAATCGTAGGGTCTAATTTATTACACCCGTGTAGCAAACGATATGTTCTCTATTGTATCAGGTTTTTTCTTATTTTTCGCAAAGCAATACATGAGAGAAGCAACTTGCTACCATTGCCACGTGCATAGTTGCCAGTTGTGGCCTTCGACAGCAATTGCACCTGCATATCCATCTCCAACATGCAACGCCTCGAATTGCCAGCGTGTCACTTCCATAGCGTCCTCTCTATTATGTAACAGTGTGGCGGCATCACCTGGTTTCAGTGAAACATCAAAGCTGGTGAGGTCGAGCGAGACGCCCATGCCGCGAGCCTTGATATATGCCTCTTTGCGTGTCCAGCAGTTGAAAAATGCCTGTCGTTTTGCATCGTCCGAAAGTGCTGTGACGATGGCGGCCTCATATGGAGAGAAGGTGTGTTGTGCAAGCTCATTGTAGTCAATGTTTCTATCCATGTACTCAACATCAACGCCAAGTTCCCGATGTTGAGAGAAGGCGAGAAGAGCAAGTTCGTGTGAGTGGGAGATGTTAAAATGCAAGGGCGTGTGTGGTGACTCCAACGATGGCTTGCCATAAGCATTGTAGCGAAAATGAAGTTGTGTAGGTGATATGTTGAGATAGAGTGCTAGCAGGGTGCGTAGTGTGCCACGTGCGACGATGAAGTGGTTGCGATGACGCTCGAAGCGGAAACGGTAGGCTCTGGCGCGTTCGTCTGGTGAAAGTGTGTGTTGTAGAGATTGAACGTCAGGAAGCGGAATGTTGAGGTTGGCACGCCAGACGTGAACGTCGTTGTCGGGGAGCGTGAGGTTGCTTTGGGATGTGGGCGTTTGCCAGTTACGTGATGTTTGCATGTATAAGCTCTATCATGATATAAAGTTTATGCTTTTTAACGCTGTAGTCATATCAACTACAAATTGGTGATAGGATGGGACTTGTTTTAAGCGATCTAAGCTTATTAAAGGAGCCAGCCTTTCATATAATTTCCCTTTTATTTCGCTTCTTGCTGATTGAGGTTTACGAGCATAGGCCAGTTGTATAACTTGATCGAGTATCTTCTTAGGCTCTCGCTCTGACTCAACCAGTTTTGCCTTGTTTGGTACACCGACATTGGATAGTGATACAGTTACCTTCAATGCTGTTCGCAATGCATCAGGGTCGGCGATCATCCAAGCCTCTACCATACGAACGGGAATGATAGGTATCAAGGTTTTGCATACTCTGCCGTTTTCTTGCTGTACAAGAGTATATCCAGGATGAAATCGCTTAACCAATGTTTCCTGATGAGTACGGTTGTCAGCATCGGAATGTATGATGAGAGCATGATAATCGTATACTTCCTGTGCTGCATGTAGAATGCATTCATCAAGAGGTGAGATATCCGAAGGTTTTTTGATAATGAAAGGTTCATTTACTTCGATGCTCATGCGATCATGAGCTATAAGTATATCCTGAGTCGTTCGTTGAATAATGATAGGCAAAAAACGCTCATCTGTACGTCCCTCTGCGTACAGCCCTAACGTCAAAACATTCATTTCTGAGACCCCTCATGAAGGAGTGTTTTAGCTTTTTGTAACTGGTTACTCGCTTCTTGCAGTGTATCACTATCCAAATATTTACGAACCATATCAATAGTGAAAGCTTCCACTGGCCTCTTTTCGTCTTTGCTTTCTATCACTGTAACTGGTGTTGCGACGGCAGCCATTCTTGTGACTCGTAGAGCGGGACTATTCTTCCCCTGTATCTGTGCTGGCACAAAGGTAAACAATAATGAATCTATGACCTCCGGCTGACTGACGAGTAGTGATGAATGTGTATTACAGATAACCTGTCTTAACGGTTCTGACTGCTCAGGCTCATGGAAGTCAGTAACCATTTCTTTAAGTAGACGTGCAATCTTATTGAGATAGAGCGGTTCGACACCATTTTCAGGCTCTTCGATGCAAAGTATGCCTGTAGCTCTTGGATCATTTCTAAGTGTTGCAAATGCAAGTAGACGAAGTGTGCCATCAGAAAGTACATCTGCCAGGAAGGAACGTTGATCAGATGTTGTAGCACGAATCAGATATTTGTTCATAGCATCACTTCGGAAAACCTCAATGTCTGTGATGCTATTTACAAGACTAGTCATATCGAGCGAAATCATGTAAAAAGAAGCTTCATCTTCTGCTTGAATACGAGCGAGAGTTGTAGGTAAATTACTGCCATCCGTTTTTAGGATTGACGAAGCGTTTATTGCACTTGGTCGATGTAAAGCATCTGCATTCAAAGAAAAGAATTTGAGAGACTGTAGTTCTTCACGTACTGCTAAAACATGAGGATAGATAATATCATCTGTTCTGCTTAATATTGTGCGCTGAAGTTCTCCTGCATAAAATCTTTTTATCTTACTCCGTTTATCTCTATCAGGTAAGAGGAGAATAACTTGTTGATTTAGCTCTACCTCACGATTGTTTGCCTTCTGAATATTCTCTGATAAAGATCGTCTTATTGTCTCAATAAAAATGTCTGGTTTCTCTGACATGCCCTGTAAGTATGTGTTGTTTGATGATGGTATATATTTCTTGCTCCACGCATCTTCACCTGTAATTGATGTGAGAGATTCGTGCGTAATTTGGAAAGGATGTAATACGTATATTTCCTCTTGTCGGAATGTAATCTCCAATTCGTAACGTAGCCGTGTATACTCAAGTGCAACTTCTCTGATTGGCTCAAAGCTATCTTCTGATAGAATGTCACCGCCATTGATATTTTGAACGGTGCGATTAAGCAGCATTTCGACGGCAAAGCGTATCTTCTCGCTTCTGCTACCGTCAGCATATTTGGTGAATTGGTCTGAGGCATCGCCGCGCAGGTCTTGGAATGCTGTCTGGACATCGTATTCGGCTAATCGTGAGAGTAGATGGAGCGCGTCGAAGAGGTTGCTTTTGCCGGAACCGTTCGGGCCGACAATGACCTGAAAAGGGGCAAGTTCGACCTTAAAATCTTTGAAGGTTTTGAAGCCATCGATCTCGATTTGCGTAATCACCGTGTTCACCCCCTTTCTTCAAAGTATAGCATATCGTAGTGCGCCGATTTATCGATAGCGTACTGTAGGTATTTACCGATTTATCGATAGCGCGTTGGACACCACCGATAAATCGGCGCACTACGAATCTATTCGCGGTCAGCGACGATTGAGCCGACTCTATCGCCAAGCGATGGGTCGCGGCGCGTCAGGATGAAGGCGTAGACGAGGGCGACTACGATGATGGCAAGGCTAATCCAGGGAAAGTAGTTGAATGGCGGCGTTTGACCAGGTTGGACGAGTCCCCACAACGGGAAGCCTATCGCAATCACTCCTAGAATTGGTAATATGAGATGCCTCAACACAGAGAATTGGTCTCGATGTTCCCTCGCATAGTACACAGGCAGTGCAATGTTCGAGACGAGGTAGACCACCGAAACGAGAATTGCGCCGAGCGAGGCTATATCGCCGAAGAACGTCACCGGATCAACGTTCCAGCCGAAGACGTAGGTGATGACCAGGCCGATGCCGAAGAAGACGAGGAAGCTTGCCCAGGGTGTGCGTCTCTGCTCATGGACTTTTGCCATCCACGCTGGCAGGATACCTTCACGGGCTGAGTTGAAGATGAGGCGTGCCTGTGAGTTGGAGCCAGCAATCATCGCGCTCATAATCGACGTGAAGCCTGCAATATAGGCAATCAGGACGAAAAAGCCTGAGAGTTTTTGCGCTGCGTCGATGAAAGGAACTGCCGAACTGGAAAGAGCCTTCAAATCGTAGTTGAAACCAACGACAGTGGCGTACATGAAGAGCAGATAGCTCACACCCATCAACAGGAGACTGGAATAGATTGCTCTGGGAACATTACGGCGCGGATTGCTGGTTTCCTCAGCCAGTGCTGCGGAGTTTTCCCAGCCGATGAACAGGTAGACACAGACCGGGAAGCCGGCACCAAAGCCTGCAAGCCCACCTGCAATCTCCCCAGGATTAAAAGGCCTGAGCGAGAGACTACCAGCATGAGTGACGAGCGTGGCAACGGACACAATCACTAACACTGCCATTTCTAACAGAAAGCAATAGCCGGCCCATTGCGTTGAAACATGAATACCGCGTACCAACAAGAAGAAAACGAGTGCGACGAAGAGTAGCGTCAGTATCTGCCAGGGGATGTTGACACCGAAGTATTTCTGGATAATGATTTGTACCCAACCCCCAGAGATGTCGATAACCGAGGCCATTGCGATGATATAGCCCAGACTGATGACGATAGTAGTTGTGACCGCCGACAGCGGCCCGAAGGTTTTTCCGATGAAGGTGATGAACGAACCTGTCGAAGGGATTGATTTGGAAAACTCTGCCAGCGTATTGCCAAGTAAGGCGATTGCAATCATTGCGGAAATAACTAGTAATGGAGAGCCTATACCTGCATACGTCACAATCAGTGCGGAGCTAAAATAGAAGCTCATAGCGGGTGCAATGTTCGCCATTGTCGAGGTTGCGATATCCAGCAGGTTCAACGACCCTTGCTGAAGGCGCGGCACTCCAAGCACTTTTCCCTCAATGGGAAGTTCAGACATTGACTCGTTACTCATGTGTTTACCTATTCCTTCCTGATAAGGAAACGGACAATGTATTCCTTTAATAGTACCATCTACCAGAGGAAATAGGAAGAGATTTGCTGTGTAACCTCAACATATGCTACACTACACAAGGAAATATGCTCAGTTATGCCTTCTCTGCCTATCTTTTTGCATCTTTCCATGCATTTTCATTCTATATTTCTTATAGCCATATGAGGTAAACTATTATGCCCTACGATATGGGTGAATATTATGAACATGTCAGCGATTATGACCTGGAATATCAAGGGCAATCGGAGCAAGATATTCCCTTCTGGCGTGAGTTGGTGACGCGCTATACGCCGCAGCGTGTGCTTGAACTGGCATGTGGCAGTGGGCGTATCGGCCTTGAACTGCTCCATATGTCGGGGAATTTTCTTCTTGAAGGATTGGATGTTGCGCCGGGGATGCTCAACGCATATCGTCGTAAGCTTGAACGCGAACCAGAGTCTGTGCAACGCCGCGTGACACTGCACGAAGGCGATATGAGCGACTTTGAGCTAGAAAACAAGGGCAAATTTGACCTGATTTTTCTACCCTTCAACTCTATCGCGCACCTCTACGACCTTGAACAACAGATGGACGCCTTCAAGAATACGCATGACCATCTCACATCGAATGGACACTTTGTAGTCGATACCTTTCTGCCTGATATCGACTATC
>DAIQNC010000261.1:0-5928 GCA_036788655.1 Ktedonobacteraceae bacterium | reverse complement strand
AAACTGACAACCGCTCTGCTTGTCGGTGGACGCGCCTACAGTAGTCAGTTCTCCGCGCTACGCTACGGAGCGCAAATCGTCATCGGCACACCCGGACGTGTCAAAGATCATCTTGATCGCGGCACGCTGGTACTCGATGAGCTTCGCATCTGCATCCTCGACGAGGCCGACCAGATGCTCGATAGCGGTTTCGCGCCAGCTATCGAAGAGATTTTGACAACGACTCCCGATACACGGCAGATGGCACTTTTCTCTGCGACAATGCCGGACTGGATTGTGTCGCTCCAGCAAAAGTTCCTGAAAGACCCTGTTCACGTAACAATTACGCCACCAACTGCTGAAGAGAGCAGCATCGAGCAGATTGCCTATCAAGTTCCACAGGATCAGAAAATAGCCGCTCTCTGCACGCTGTTGCACTCTACCGAAGGCGAAAGTAGCCTCATCTTCGGCAAAACCAAATACGGTGTCGAGAAGCTGGGCAAGCAACTCACCCGGCTTGGCTTCACAGTGGGAACACTGCACGGCAACAAGAGCCAGTATGCACGTGAGCAGACACTGAGCGCGTTCCGTCGTGGTGAGGTGCAGACGTTGCTTGCCACCAACGTCGCTGCACGTGGTCTCGATATCCAGGACATCTATCAGGTCATCAACTACGAGCTACCGGAGTCGAGCGAGCTGTTCACGCACCGCATTGGGCGCACAGGCCGCATGGGGAAACAGGGCAAAGCCATCACGCTCCTCGTGCCTTCGGACGTTGCTAAGTGGAAACGCATGTCGCGTAGCCTGGGACAAAACGTCTCATTGCACAAGCTCGCTATCGATCCCAATGCAGCCGAAACACCCGTGCAACTTCCCACTCCTATCGAACCAGAGGCTCCGATTGTGAGAGACGAGCCGCGAGTAAGGAAAGAGCAAAGGGAGCCGAGAGAACAGAGGACACGTGACGAGCGACGCCCACGTAGTGAACGCACTCAAGAGCCACGTCGTCAGGAGCGGAACACCCGTTCAAGATATGATGACCGGGCGCGAGACGATAGACGTGCATACGAGGGTCGCTCGAACTTCAATAGAGGCGCGAGAAACACAAGAAATACGGGCAAGCGCAACGATTTTCCGTTCATCACAACGGAATCGCAACCGGAACGCCCCGTAGAGAGAAGAAAATCTCGCATGTCCTCTTCGCCTGCTCATAAACGCCGCGCTATGGCTAGTCGCTAACAGAGTGTAATGAATTAGACCCGTACAGGGTCGCGTTGGTGGAACATGTGAGGTAGGGAATGGTAAAAGATACGAAATCGTAGGGGTAACGCAAGGATGTACGGGTCTAATTCATTACACCCTGCTCCACTGCACAACGTTCCACCAACGCGACCATGTACGGGTCTAATTCATTACACCCTTCCCCACTCGCCCATGTTCACATTGCCCACACCGCCAATCGTCATATTAACTTACGCGTTCGACCACCTCTAATTTGCCTGTGTTGATGTCGATAACGAGACCATGCACGGGCAACTTTGGCAGGTAGGGACTGTTGCGAATGACGTTGACGACCTCGCGTGTGTTGAGGTGAACATCGGCAAACCCACCAAGCCAGCGTATCAAGCCGTTGACATCACCGAGGTCTTCGCGCTCGATGAGCTTCTGTGGGTCTACGCCGAGGGCTTGCATGGAAGCGGTCAGCACTGTCGGATCGATGTTCGACAGACCACATTGTGTATGCCCGACGACAACCACTTCGCGTACACCGAGCAGATAGATAGCTCCGGCGAGGGAACGGATAAGGTCATTCTCCGCACCTTCGCGCTCCACCTGCGAAATCGTTGCGCCAGCAGTACGCAGTTCCACAGCATCGCCGCGTTGCAGACCAAGTGCTGGTTCAAACATCCGCACCAGTCGGCAATCCATGCACGTGACAACGGCAAGCTGTTTGCTCGGTGTATGCCCGACATGTGCCAGTTGGTGTTCTTTCAGAAATTGTTCGTTATTTGCCAGAATTTCATCAATTCGCATACTATACTCCTGCGACCTGCGAATAGCCTATCTGTCCGTCGAAGGTGTACAGATTCTCGGTCTTGATGAAATCGTAGCCGTTTTCGCCGATGCGTTGGAGCAGAGAGACGACCTGGTTATGACTGACCGAACTTCCCTTCTCCGATGCAAGAAAGCGACAACGCCAGTGGTCGGTGCAGAAGGTGTCGGGCATTCCATCGGGCCAGACTCGTGCGCCGCGATTGGTAATGAGCGTGAGCGTCATACCATCGCCTTCGAGCTTTTTGAGCGTGTCGCCAAGTTCGTTGGGCGTACCGTTGTGCCAGTCGAGGTAGACATCGACGCCGACAAGCTCCTTCTTTTCCTGCAAATCATGCTCGATGACCTGTTGAATGGTACTGTTCGACGTGTGCGGAGCCGAGGAGTAGCTGACTGCGTGAAGCACTTCTGGCTTCTGACCGAGACGTGCGATAACGGCCTCGGCGAACTCGCGTGTTCCTACCTTCTGCTTGCTGACGCCCTCGACGTAGATATCGTAAGTGTGAATGCCGTCCTCAACAGTTTTGAGCCATGCATTGTGAACGCGAGTTGCCACGTCGGGTTGGTCGATGTGAACCAGCATCATGACTGCACCGAGCAACAGACCAGACGGATTGGCGAGGTTCTGTCCTGCGCGACGTGGTGCGGAGCCGTGAATGGCCTCGAACATGGCGAAGTTCTCGCCGATATTTGAGGAACCTGCAAGGCCGACGGAACCTGCAATCTGCGCCGCAACATCCGAAAGGATATCGCCGTACAGGTTGGGCATGACGACGACATCGAAAGCTTCCGGCGTGTCGGCAAGCTTCGCGGAGCCGATATCGACAATCCAGCTTTCATTCTGAATGTCCGGGTACTCTTTCGCAATCTCGTCGAAGGTCTTATGGAAGAGGCCATCGGTCTGCTTGAGGATGTTGTCCTTCACGAAGCAGGTGACTTTTTTGCGTTTGTTGCTACGGGCATACTCGAAGGCGTAGCGGATAATCTTCTCAGAACCTGTGTGACTGATGAGTTTGAGCGACTCGACCATATCATGCGTCTGGCGATACTCGATGCCTGTATAGAGGTCTTCTTCGTTCTCGCGCATGATGACCACGTTCATCTTCGGGTGCTTGGTATCGACGAAGGGGTAGTAAGAGACGCAGGGGCGTACATTGGCATAAAGGCCGAAAGTGGCACGTACAGCGACGTTGAGGCTCTTATAGCCGCCGCCTTGCGGTGTCGTGATGGGTGCTTTGAGAAATACGCGAGTGCGCCGCAACGATTCATACGCGCTCGGCTCGATACCTGCGCTGATGCCGCGCAGATAGACCTGTTCACCAATCTGAATTGGCTCGATGCTGATACGCGCACCCGCTTCCTGGATAATGTGCAGCGTGGCATCCATAATCTCCGGGCCGATGCCATCGCCGTGTGCAACGGTAATAGGAACAAGCTGTGCCGACGTATCTGTGTTGTTTGTGTTATGCTTTTCAGGCGTTGTCATAAAAGGAATCCTCTTCATAGATTGTAGAGTGTCATACTCTGTTCTGCTTCACTATAGCATAGGAAAGACAGTGGCTACAAGCTCTGTACGAGATAGGAAAAATATGCTATAGTAGAGACACTTATCCTTAAAATGATCGGCAATTGTGTAGGGGTCTTAATTTATTACACCCTGGTAGCCACCTACACATCGTCGAGGGTACACGGGGGTGTAATAAATTAAGACCCCTACACAATTTTAGAAGGTTGAGCGACATTTTTGAGCGAGGCAGACGAGCAAGAGCAACAGAATATCCAACCAGGGTATACTGGCCCATCGTTAGCACGGGGCAATGTGCCGCCGCGCAGTGAGCGTGTGTGGATAGACCGTGCGGAGCAATTGCGTGAAGCGATTCCCGTTCTTCTGCAATCGCCTGTTATCGCGGTAGATGCCGAATTCACGCAGGGCCGTTTCCTGGCAAAAGCTCATTCGACGGAAAAGAGCAACGGGCCACGACTCGCCGTGCTGCAAATCGCCGTTGAACGTGTCTGTTATGTGATAGATGGACTGCGCCTACACGACCTTTCTCCTCTGCAAGCCGTTTTTGATAATCCAAATAGTGTCACCTTGCTGCATGGTGCAGGGGCGGATATCCGTGTCTTAGCGGATAGAGGATTGGCGGTCGTTCACTACTACGATCTGGAAGCGGCGAGCCGCTCTATCTTTGGACAACATGAGTCCTCACTTGCCGCAATGATGCAACGTGCATTCGGAGCGCATCTCGACAAGAGCTTGCAACGCACTGATTGGTCGCGGCGTCCCCTGCCACCTGCCATGATTGCCTATGCCGCACGAGATGCCGAGGTAACGCTCGCCCTCTACGCATGGCTCAAAGCGCGTTATTCCGACGCCCTTGCCGCGCACGAATATTCTGATAAAGATAGTGCTGTCGTGGGCGTTGCCTCATGGATTGCGCCATTTCTAATCGGCAACTCGCCAACGTCGGTAGAACAGGCCGTGACCGAGGCAAAAGCACAGGGCGTCATCCGCAACAAGACGCAAATAGCGAGCGATTGTCGCGCCGCTCTCTCCGTACCGATGCATCCTCAGCAGCGCAGTCGTCTCCTGCGTCTCATCGCAGACCTCTCATTGACGCAACTCGTGTCGGACATAGTACCCTTCTTGAGCGCGAACACCTCGGATGTACGTGGTGCTGCGGTACGTGCGTTGGGTCGGCTCAACGTCAAATCCGTGCGTGAAAACGTCGAGCCACTGCTGAACGATCCCGTCTACGATGTGCGCAAGGCGGCCTTGAACACGCTGAACCACTTCGACGGCAAGGTCACACCACCAAAACAGCGTCACACTCCCACAAAAGCTGCCGACGGCACACGCACCTGGACCATCGGCGCAGAAGAGACCTCACAAAAAAACGACGACGACGACGATTGGCGTGCGCGTCTACGCTCCATCATGGGCGACTAACAACCTCTGTAGGGGCGTTATTCTATAACGCCCTGGTCGCCCCACCCTAACGCCCTGGTCGCCCCACCCACGATGTTCTATTTCACGCGATACGTTGCCAATGGGACACGCTGCCCGGGATCGCACGTGTCCGGGTGAATTGAACATCGGGCCTGCGCTACCTGGGCGTTATCGAATAACGCCCCTACGACCCATTGAACATCGGGCCTGCGCTACCTGGGCGTTATCGAATAACGCCCCTACAGATTGACATGTATCTATAATTCTGATAATATTGATGTACCTCATCAATTTATAAAATGGTGGGGTGTATTATTTGTGTTTGGAGTACGTATATGGGTGCATATAACTCGGAGATTCATCATCGGCAATCAATTCGCTTGAAGAGTTATGATTACAGTGGTAATGGAGCGTATTTCGTTACGATTTGTGTGCAGGACAAGCAGGAGTTGTTTGGGACAATTGATGATGGGGAAATGAAGTTGAACACATATGGGGAAATTGCTCAACAAGTATGGCAATCTTTGCCCACACGATTTCCGGGAACCGATTTAGATTATTGTGTGATCATGCCCAACCATGTTCACGGCATCATTGTGCGAACCAAAGAAATCAGTAATATTTATGATAAAAATGATGTCAAAGCACAACAGGATGCCTCTTCAATGAAAAGCACATTGCAAATGTACGCGACTGCGCCTCGGCGTTGGCAGTTACTCGGTGAAATTGTACGCACCTTCAAAGCTGCCACAAGCCGCCTTATTCATAAAGAGGGGTGCGAAGAATTTGCATGGCAACGCAATTATTACGAATCCATTCTTCGCAACGACGTACAACTAACCGCCATTCGCAACTACATCGCCAGCAACCCACAAACCTGGCACAAAGACACCCTCAACCCCATCTCGCCATCATGAAAACGCGAAAATCTGTAGGGGCGTTATTCT
>DAIQNC010000260.1:0-5948 GCA_036788655.1 Ktedonobacteraceae bacterium | reverse complement strand
CAAGGATCGAGTTAGGCGCATGGCAAAAAAACTAGTAATTGTAGAGTCGCCAGCGAAAGCGAAGACAATTGAAAAATTTCTGGGGCGCGACTTTGAGGTGCGTGCCTCGATGGGTCATATTCTGGACCTGCCCAAAAAAGGGCTTGGTGTCAATACACGAAAAGACTTTGCCCCTAAATATGAGACAATTGAGAAAAAAGATAAACTGATTGAAGAGCTTCGGAACGCATCAGCGAAGGCAGATGAAGTCTATCTGGCTCCCGACCCTGATCGCGAAGGCGAATTTATCGCGTGGTCACTCAAAAATGCACTTGGTCTACAAAATCCACATCGTGCGGTCTTTCATGAGATTACGAAAAAAGCCGTTCAGGATGCCATCAAGAAGCCTCGTGAAATCGACGAAGATCTGTTCAATGCACAGCAGGCGCGTCGTGTGCTTGACCGTCTGGTGGGCTATAAGATTAGCCCGTTACTGTGGCGACGTATCCAATCTGGAACGAGTGCGGGACGTGTCCAGTCGGTTGCGTTGCGCTTGATTTGTGATCGGGAAGCTGAGATTCGCGCCTTTGTTCCCGAAGAATATTGGAGCATTACCGCGACCCTGAGTAAGCAACGCGAAAAGCAGACCTTCGAGGCTACCCTTATTACACGCCTTAAAGACATTGCTGCATTCAACAGCGAGGAAGCAGATAGCACTACATCAGAAGCTGAAAACTCCTCAGCAAATAAAGCAGAAGCGGTAAATGGCTCTAATGGCACACATGGAAACGGTGCTAAAACTGAGAAGGGGCGCATCAAAGTCTCCTCGAAGGAGGAAGCAGACGCTATTCTTTCAGAGTTGCAGGGTGCGACGTACAGCGTTCTCAAGTATGAGGAGCGCGAGCAGAGACGCCAGCCGTTCTTGCCCTATACCACGAGTACATTGCAGCAGGACGCCTCTGTACGTCTGTACTTCAAACCGAAGAAGACCATGAGCCTCGCGCAGCAACTCTACGAAGGTATTGAGTTAGGCGCACGAGGTCATCAGGGGTTGATTACCTATATGCGTACTGACTCGACGCGCATCTCTGAAGAGGCGCAGGGAAGCGTCAAGGCGTATATCGGTCAGGAGTTTGGCGCAAATTATGTTGGTGCAGGGCGTACAGGCAAGGCGAAGGCAACGACACAGGATGCACACGAAGCTATCCGTCCAACCGATGTCACACTGACGCCACAGGTTGTGAAGTCCTTTCTGACACCTGACCAGTTCAAGCTTTACAATCTAGTCTGGCGGCGTTTTGTTGCAAGCTTTATGACGCCAGCCGTTTTCGATACAGTGCGCGTCGATATTGTGGCGAAGCAATATGTTTTTCGTGCGACAGGCTCAAACCTCAAATTTCCCGGTTTCTACGCTGTCTGGCCTCGTGAAGAGGATGAGCGCACGTTGCCCGTCATGCAAGTGCAGGATCAACTCGACCTGCATAAGCTCTCGCCGGAGCAGCATTTTACACAACCACCACCACGTTTTACTGAGGCAAGTCTGATTAAGGAGCTTGAAGAGCAGGGTATTGGACGACCAAGCACGTATGTTACGATCATCAGCACGATACAGGATCGTGGCTATGTGGATCAGGAGCAGCGACGTTTTGTGCCGACATGGTTGGGTGAGACGGTGAACGAGGTTATGAACAACCATTTCCCCGATATCGTGGATACCAGCTTCACCGCCGATATGGAGCGTCAACTCGATGACGTGGAAGAGGGACGCCGCTCCTGGACGGAGTTTTTGCACAACTTCTATGGCGACTTCAAAACCTCCTTGGAGAAGGCCGAAGCGGAGATGAACCGTGTGCAGAAGCCAGTTGAAGAGACTGACGAGACTTGTCCCGAATGTGGACATAACCTCGTTATTCGCACTGGACGCTTCGGACGATTCCTCTCCTGTTCCACCTTCCCAGAGTGCAACTATCGACGTTCTATTGTGAACAAAACAGGAGCGTTATGTCCTCTCTGTGGCGGTGATCTTGTTGAGCGCAAGACGAAGCAGAAGAAACGCATCTTCTATGGTTGTAGCAATTATCCGACCTGCAATTTCGCTGTCTGGGAACAACCTGTTGCGGACCTCTGCCCCAACTGTGGTGGTTTGATGGTCATTCCTAAGCCGGGGCAGCAACCCGTCTGCTATCAGGAAGTGATCGTGCCTCAGCGCGAGGAGAAGCCTCAGCAGGATGGAGAAACGAAGAGACCTCGTACCACTCGCACGACACGAAAGAGTGCAAGCGATGGAGCGCAAGCCGATGAAGACTCATTGACTGCTCCTAAAACAACGCGCCGTGTTGCTACCAGAAAGACAACAGGAGCAGCAAAGAAGACGACGAAAGCGAAGTCTTCCACCGCTACGAAGTCGCGTAGTACAAAGACTGCAAAGAGCAGCACTGGTACGACGAAAAGGGCGACTAAAACAGGCACGTCAGCCCGTCGTACTTCCACAGCAACGGTAGCGAAAAAGACAACGCGCACAGCTACAAAGCGGGCAGATGGCGAATAGGCGGTATACCAGATGTATAGCACAGCCTCTACTATAAGATGTTCTCCCCATCTTATAGTAGAGGCTGTACTTTTGTCTGCCTTTGCGGTCTTCTATGATATAATGAAAACACACTTTTCATATAAAAAACGAGTTGTGCTACATGAAGGAGCGATTACATGTCGCATACAGTGACACTTATCCCAGGTGATGGTACGGGGCCAGAGATTACCGAGGCAACACGGCGCGTTTTAGAGGCGACAGGGGTGAAATTCGAGTGGGAGATGTGTCAGGCAGGAGCGGAGACGCTGGAGAAACAGGGAACGATTCTCCCAGATGAGGTGCTGGCGTCAATCAAGCGCACGAAGGTTGGCTTAAAGGGACCAATTACGACCCCGATTGGAAAAGGGTTGCGAAGTGCGAACGTCACACTTCGTAAGCGATTAGACCTCTATGCAAATCTTCGTCCTGCCAAGACCTATCATGGTTTGCGTTCGCGCTACGAAAACATTGACCTCATCATTGTGCGTGAGAATACCGAAGACCTCTACGCAGGTATCGAGTTTCAGCGTGGCACACCAGAGCAAGAAGAGATTTTGGAGGTCATCGAACGCGCTACAAAGCTCCATCTCGACCCTAACTCAGCAATGAGCATTAAATATATTTCGGTTGCAGCCTCGCGTCGTATTGTCAAATTCGCTTTCGATTATGCGCGGGCCAATGGTCGTCGCAAAGTGACCGCCGTGCATAAAGCAAACATCATGAAACTCTCCGATGGTCTTTTTCTCTCTGTAGCGAACGAGGTAGCGAAAGAATACCCTGATATTCAATACGAAGACCGCATCGTTGATAATATGTGTATGCAACTGGTGCAGAAGCCCGAATTATACGATGTCCTTGTCTTGCCTAATCTCTATGGCGATATAATCTCAGACCTTTCAGCAGGTCTCATTGGTGGATTAGGAGTTGCGCCGGGAGCGAATATTGGGAGTCAATGCGCTGTATTTGAGCCTGTGCATGGAAGCGCACCTAAGTATGCGGGCCAGAACAAGGTAAATCCGATGGCAATGATGTTTTCCGGCGTGATGATGTTGCGTCATCTCGATGAGCGTGAAGCGGCAAAACGTCTCGAACACGCCATTACACAGGTCATTGCCGAAGGTAAATACGTGACCTACGACTTGAAGCCGCGCCCCGACGACCCAACCGCCGTTGGCACATCGCAAGTCGCCGATGCCGTAATTGCGCACTTATCATAAAATCGTATGTACCACTACGAAAAAACCTCGCATCAATGTTGGGAAATGGCAGTTATTTAAACAATTGGTGGTGTTTTGCCGTGTCCGTTTTTGCGCCACTTGTGGCGTGCCTCGATGTAACGTACTGTGCCAGAGCGCGAGCGCATCATGACCGATGAGGTGCGTGCGCCCCAGCCGAAATATTGCACACCATTGAGCAATTCGCCACTGGTAATGCCCGTTGCCGCGAAGGAAACGTCATTCCCCTTTACGAGGTCGTCAGTTCTGAAAACTTGATTGAGGTCTACACCGTCGCTTTTAAGTTTCTCGCGCTCCTCATCGCTACGAGGCCAGATTTTGCACTGGATTTCGCCACCCACACATTTAATGGCTGCCGCCGCCAGAACTGCTTCGGGCGCACCACCGACTCCTAATAAAACGTCGATGCCTGTGTAGTCTTCCATCGCGGCCTGTATTGCCGCTGAAACATCGCCATCGGTAATCAATTTGATGCGTCCGCCGACTTCGCGTACCTGACGAATGATGTCCTGATGGCGTGGACGATCCAGGATAACAACGGTCAGGTCGTCGATGTGTGCCTCGCGGACACGTGCGATACGGTCAAGATTGACAGCAATGGGGGCATTGATGTCGATGACGTGCTTCATGGCAGGACCAACGGCAATCTTCTCCATGTAGTAGACGCCAGGAGGTGCTGAGTACATTGTGCCGCGCTCTGCTGTTGCGATAACTGCAAGCGCACCAGGGAGACCAAGTGAGAGGAGGCGTGTGCCATCAACAGGATCAACTGCGACATCGACTTCTGGCCCCGAACCTGCACCAATCTCTTCGCCAACGTACAGCATCGGAGCCTCGTCCTTCTCGCCCTCGCCAATGACCACCACACCGCGCATATCAACGCCCTCAACTGCATGTCGCATAGCATCCACGGCGGCCTGGTCTACCATCTCCTTGTTACCCTTGCCCATCCAGCGTCCAGCGTTCAGTGCGGCGGCTTCGGTAACACGAATAAGCTCCATCGCTAGATTGCGCTCCTTCGTACCAGACTGCTCAAAACGTTCCTCTTGCATCGTGATTCGTCTCCTTGCAATAAAAAAAGTCACTACATGGTTACATAGCGTGGGTGGGTGCGACAATGCTCGGCAAGCATAATTGCACGAATCTGTTTCACGGCCTCATCTATCTGCCCTTGCCGATTGATAACAGTGTAATCGTAGTGGTCTCGTTGCGCCAACTCAGTGCGAGCATCATTTAATCGGCGTATGCGTTCGGCATCTGTCTCGGTATGCCTGTTAAGCAGACGCGATTCCAGTTCCTCTATCGAGTCGGGCATCAGGAAAATGAAAACGGCGTTCGGTAACTTACGACGTACAGTTGCTGCTCCCTGCACATCTATTTTGAGAATCACATCGCGCCCGGCCTGGAGATGATCCTTCACCTGTTGCAGCGGCTGACCATACCAGTTGCCATGCACAAGTGCGTGTTCGAGCAGGGCATCCTGTGCGACCATCTGATCGAATGTCTGTTGGTTCACGAAGTAGTAGGGGTTGCCCTCGCTTTCACCGGGCCGTGCGGCGCGAGTTGTAACAGAAATGACCACGTGAAAGTCTATGCCACTTGCTTTCAAGGCTGCAATCACTGTGTCTTTTCCTGTTCCCGATGGAGCCGAAAGCACAAAAAGGAGTCCCTGTTTTCGGGACTCCTGTTGTTCAACATCATGAAACGTCTGCATGGACATAGTAGACTCCGTTTGCTGTCCATATGATAAATGTGTATCGACGTTAAGCTGCATACGCTTTTTCCCTTCCGCTCCTTTCACCTGTCACCAAAAACGGTGTACGAAAGCTCCACGCTCTGGTATACTATGCGTCACGAGTAGGCGATGAGCGTGGTAGACAGGTACACGAATATCGTATTTATTACTATTGTACAACAACACGAGATACATAGACTCAACAGAGACAACAATGACAAGATACACCGGAAAGAAGTTGTTGCTATGCAAGTAGACGCAATGACGATAGCTGCGATTGTTGATGAGCTTCGTCTGCTACTGGCAAATGCGCGTATCGACACCATTATTCAACCAACCGAACACGCGCTTGCTATTCAATGTTATACACCGAGTTCACAGGGGCAATCAGGTCAAAACCGCTGGTTATACCTCTCAGCACACCCACAGC
>DAIQNC010000259.1:0-5951 GCA_036788655.1 Ktedonobacteraceae bacterium | reverse complement strand
AGGTGTTGTCGCTGAGAACGTTGGTAATCATGAACGCGGCCTGACGAGTGATGACGCGCTTCCCGGGCTGCTCGGCTCGTAGAATGACGTGACCCCGTGTGTCGAGAACGGTGTCGATGGCGTGTGGTGGAATACGCACACCGCCATTGGCGAAGACACCGTAGGCAGAGGTTTCGTCGAGCAGGTGAACGCCTAGGCTTCCCAGCACCATCGTGTAGTTTGGTGTTCCATCATATGCTGTGATACCCATTGCCTCTGCTGTATGCAACGAAGCATCAACGCCTGTCTGTATCAGCAACTTGACGGCTGGTACATTGAACGAGTTTTGCAGTGCGTAGCGGTAGGTAATCAGGCCATGATAACGCAGGTCGTAGTTGTGCGGAATGTAGGCAGGTAGTCCGCAGCACATGGGAACCACCAATGGCCCATCATAGACGGGCGTTCCCGGGCTGACACCTTGCTCAAAGGCGGTTGCATAGATGAATGGCTTGAACGAGGAGCCGGGCTGTCGGAAGCCCTGTGTAGCGACATCGAATGCACCATATTGCGGATTGTTCGGGTCGATGTTGCCGAGTAGCACACGAATATCGCCGTTATGATAGTCGATCATCGTTACTGCCGCGTTCGACATGTTGTGTACTTTAGCAAGGGCTGCAATGTGCATTTGTGCGTCCGCGAGTACCTTATTTTCCAGGGACAGGTCAAGCGTAGTCGAGACAACAAGGCCAGCACGTGAGAGGTCGGAGATATGTACATGAAGTTCTTGCGCCAACTCATTGATTGCGTAGGTGACGAAGTGGGGTGCGAGTGTATTATGAATGATGCCACGATGTAAGAAGTTCGCTTTTTGTGTTTCCAATAGAGCGGATATAAGCTGGTCGTGTGTGATGTAATGCTGCACATACATTTGTTGCAGCACCTCTTGCACACGAACCTGAGCCGCTTTAGGGTACAGGAAAGGGTCGCGCCCGACTGGTGCGCTTGGGATACCTGCGAGCATAGCAGATTGAGCGATATCCAGTTGCGATGCGGCTGTCTTTGTGGGAGTATCTTGCAGGTCGAAGTAGGTAAAAGCCGCCGCGTCCGCACCATACGCCTGTTCGCCATAATAGGTTGTGTTCAGGTACATCGAGAGAATTTGCTCTTTTGTGTAATAGCGCGTGATAGCAGGTGCGAGAATAATTTCTTGTAGTTTGCGTATAGTGGTTTCTGAATTACCAACAATGGCGTTTTTAATGAGTTGTTGTGTGATGGTGCTACCGCCGGAGACAATATGACCATGTGTTGTATCGTCGAGGGCAGCGCGTACAATGCCCGTAATATCGTAGCCGGGGTTCGACCAGAAATATTGATCCTCGATAGCGATTTCGGCATGTGCGAGATTGGGCGAAATCTTGTCGAGCGGAACGCTTGTCTGTAACCCCTGGTCGATGGCCTGAAACAACAGGACGCCGTGCGAGTCATACATCTTCAAGCTATCCTGTGGCAAGATATCGGCAAGGGTCGTTACCTGCTGATTGAAGCGTTGCTGCGTCGCCTGAACTGCGGCGGCAACCGTTACCAGCGTCGAGGTAAGCACAAGGACGCAGATAAGCGAGCCGAGTGCAAGTGGCAGAATAGCGAGATTGGTACTGGCGCGATCAGCTGTGGCGAAGCGCGTGTTGCTCTGATGCAAGAACTTACGCTTGAAGTGCCGTTTGACGCGCCATCCTGCCGGATGCTCCTGCTTATGCGGCACAGGATAATACAAGCCGCGAGCAGGTTGCTCCGGTACATCATGGAGACGTTGAGCTGCTGCCGCACGGCTATGATCGGGCAGCGTAGCTAATTTTGTTGTTGGTTGCGTTGATGCTGTTGGTTGTATGTGTTGCGTCGCCTGCGATGAAATGAATGATGATGGCAATTGCGAAGGCCGCAGTGGGCGCGTTCGCCATAATGGTACAGTTGGACGCAACGAGCGTAGTGAGCGCGAATCGCGGTGCTTTTCTGGCGTATGCTGCATGATTCTCTTCTCGCCCCTTCTCGAATTGATGTGAAGAATACGCCCCCTCTTCATGTATACGAACGGAGTGGGTAAATCGTAGGTAACAATGCAATACTGCAATGATGAGTGCGTGGAACGTCTCTCTCTTTAAGTATACTCAGAGGAGAGAAATTTTGCATTGGTTTGTAGGGTGGAATTGTAGGTGTGGTATGCAGGGTGTAATGAATTAGACCCGTACATTTCAGCGTCCTTCCGAAATTGCTTTTATGGTTGCCATTCAGCAACATTACACCCTGGTAGCCCTTACATTCTGCATGGCAATCTAACGGTGAAGCAGGAGCCATGTCCTACCTCGCTTTCAACGGAGATCGAGCCGTTGTGCGCGTGAACGATCCATTCGACGATTGACAGTCCCAGGCCGCTATTTGCCCTTTCGGTATGACTTCGTGCGGAATCGACGCGATAGAAACGCTCGAAGATATGCGGCAGGTGTTCAGGGGCGATACCGATGCCTGTATCACGTACCTGCAAGCAGACCTCTGATTTCGTCTGCTCTACCGAAATGGAGACGCGCCCACCGGAAGGCGTATAATGTATCGCATTATCGAGCAAATTCATGACGACCTGAATGAGCCGGGCTTCGTCACCTACGATAGTCACGGAATAGGGCGTCTGTACTGTAAGCTGAATGTGCTTTTCCGCCGCCAGCACCTCAGTAGTCGCCGCAACGGTTTCGACAAGACGAGAGAAGTCCACCACTTCGCGCTCGAAACGCGCCTGTCCTTCGTCGCCGCGTGCCAGTGTCAGCAGGTCAGTGAGCAGCAGACTTAATCGCTCTGTTTCGGAGCGAATCTCTTGCAAGGCCGCTGTCGCCTCTAACAGAGTTGGCGTATCGAGGAGCGCGACACTGGCTTTGTTACGAATCACCGCGACAGGTGTGCGTAGTTCGTGAGAGGCATCGGCAACAAAGCGGCGTTGTCTCGTGAATGACTGGTCAAGCGATTCCAGCATCTCATTGAGCGTTACTGCAAGGTATTGCACCTCGTCACGCACAACAGGCATGGGGACACGCTGGTGCAAATCGCCTGCCTTGATTTTTCGGGCCGTCTCGACGAGTCGTTTGATGGGAGTAAATGAACGGCCTGCAAGCCAGTAACTCCCAAGAGCGGAAACAAGTAAAACGATAGAGCCAACTGCCAGAAGTGCCGCAACCAGACGATGGAGTAAAGAATGTAACTTTTCCAGTGACTCACCCACCTGGATGACGGCGAGTGGTTTTCCCTGCACTATCAGTGTGCGACTATACAGGCGCACTTCCTGGTTGCTTCTCGACTTAATTGTTCCTTGCCAGGGAGAGCCTTGCAAGGGTTTGGTGACGCTGATAGCAGGTATGAGCAAGGAATGAAACGCAGGTGTCTCGAAAAGTTGTGTGCCGTGTGCATCCATGATGCGTACCATCACGCCATAATTGACATCCACAGGAGATGCGTCTTGCTGCGATGTGGTTGAGGTGACACCCGGCAAGTCTTGCGTGATGGTGTGCAGAATGAGCGTTCCATGTTGGATAACAACATCGCTGGCAATTTGTTGGGAGCGTATTTGCAGGTCGGTATCGATGCTGGCTTCCAGTGCGCTTTCAAGATATTGATAGAAGCTTATGCCCGTCAGGAGTAGTAAGACTGCGAAGGAGAGTGTGTACCATACTGCAACTTGCAAACGGAGACTGAACGGAATGTTTGGAATGATTTGACGGAGACGGGCAAGGAATGCGCTCATGGTGTCGGCTCCTTTAACTGATAGCCAGAGCCACGGATGGTTTGAATGACGTTCGGCTCACCTTCTGCACACAATTTATTGCGTAGATAGCGCACATAGACCTCGATAACATTAGAAAACTGCTCGGCATCGTAGTCCCACACATGTTCGGCGATGGTTGTACGGCTTACGATTTCATGGGGATGGCGCATGAAAAAATCGAGGAGCGCGTATTCTTTACTGGAAAGACTGATTACTCGATTGCCACGCTTTGCCTCATGTGTGCGTGTGTCGAGCGTGATATCAAGAAAACATAGAACGGTTGTTTTTGGCAAGCCATCACGTCGCAGGATAGCACGCACTCGTGCCTCAAGCTCCCGAAAGTCGAACGGCTTGGCCATGTAGTCGCCTGCGCACAGATCGCGGGCATAGACGCGATCTTCAATCGTACCCAGTGCTGTCAGGAACAGGATAGGAACCTGCTGATGCATCTCACGTAGTCGGCGGCAGACCTCGCGCCCATCCATGCCGGGAAGCAGGATATCCAGGATGATTAAATCGTATGGCACGTCACTCTCACGCAGCAGTGCCTCTTCCCCATTCGTCACCAGATCGACCACATAATGACATCGTTCCAGTCCCTTTTTCAAATCAGCACCCAGCACGGGATGATCCTCGACCACGAGTAAGCGCATACACTCTTTCCTTCTCTTACGCCGCAACTCACCTTATCCACAACATTATCTGTAGTCCGGTGATTCATCGCGGACGTGTGCCGATATCATGAGAACATGTCCGCAATGAATCGCCGGACTACAGATAAGTAATTCTCTATCTTCCTATTGTACACCTACATAGATGAGGCGTACATGAGAAAGCAGGGTCTAATTTATTACATCCTGCTTTCTCATGTCTCCATCCATCGGGATGGAGACCCACTTTCTCATTTCTATTTCATATAGCGTCAGTATAGTGTAAGATAGCAGAGGTGAGGGAGCAGGGTGTAGTGGAGAGAGAGCAGGGCGTTATAGAATAACGCCCCTACCCAATAGTCAGGTTGCACTTGACACCACCTCATCTTTCACGATACAACACTTTGTACGGATAGAGATAGATAGATGCGTAAGGTTATATAGAGGAACACAACATGGTACTCACGTGGATACAAACACTGGTGCTGGCTCTTTTGCAGGGCGTCACCGAACTTTTTCCTATTAGTAGTCTGGGCCACACAGTCATTATCCCCGGCTTGTTGGGCTGGACAGCATTAGTACAGAGTCCGACATTTCTTCCAATCGTGGTTGCATTCCACCTGGGAACCAGCATTGCGCTTGTTCTCTACTTCTGGCGTGACTGGCTACAGGTCGGCAAGACGCTGGTGAAGAGTGTGAAGGAAGGCGAAGTCAGGCAGGGCGAGGAGACATGGATTAGCTGGCTGATTATCATAGGGAGTATCCCTGCGGGTATACTGGGAGTAGCCTTAGAGGATAAGCTGAAAGAGCTATTCGCAACTCCACTGATTGCCGCTTCATTTCTCGTGGTAAATGGGTCGCTTCTCTTCCTCGGTGAAGCCTTGCGTCGTCGTGCTATGCAAAACAGCGTACCAACGTATGCCGCAGCCGCACAGCAGCAATCGCTAGCACCGCAAGCATGGCAACGGATGGAAAGCGCAGGGGGTGGTATCGCTGTGAAGAGCCGCACAGTAGCACCTCTGGCCTTTGCTCCATCAAGTGGTAAATCGCGTTCACTCTTGTCGCTCAGTTGGAAGGATGCATTGTTGGTTGGCCTCGCTCAGTCGCTGGCCCTCTTGCCGGGCATATCGCGCTCTGGTGCAACAATGGTAGCAAGCCTGAGTATTGGCCTCTCGCATGAAGACGCCGCGCACTTTTCCTTCTTATTAGGAACGCCCCTTATCGCGGCAGCCGCTTTGCTGGAAATACCGCAACTTGCTGGTGCTACGGGTTCAACCATTGTACTTGTAATTGTGGGAATGATTCTCTCCGGTATCGCAGCCTATCTCAGCACAAAGTTCCTGATGCGCTACTTTGAAACTGGCAAGCTCAATCCCTTCGCCTACTACTGCTGGGCAATGGGCGGCATTTCACTGATACTGTTCTTTATGGGCGTAGGGACGCATTGATTGACAAATGAACCTGGACATTGTGCGTGTGGTTCGGGGTGTAATAAATTAGACCCGTACACTGTGGTGGAT
>DAIQNC010000258.1:5757-5973 GCA_036788655.1 Ktedonobacteraceae bacterium | reverse complement strand
ATTGTCAAATCGCTCGTCTCGCGTGCTGTCATCCCACGCCAGTAGACCGCCATGAGCCATGCCGCGATTTGATAGTCCGGTATCTCGCCGCGTGTATAGCTGTTCACAAGCCAGGCAATCTCTTCGGTTTCAAGTGTCAGCCCGTCGCGCTTCTTACGAATAATCTCTACTATCTGCATGGGTGAATCTGTCCTTTGCGTTTCTTGCGGTAAGTCT
>DAIQNC010000258.1:0-5701 GCA_036788655.1 Ktedonobacteraceae bacterium | reverse complement strand
ATCGATACATCGTGACCCTACGAAGTTTTGGTATCCTGTAGGACAATACGTAGGGAATCGCTTTCGAGACCTGTTCCCGTCTCTATGACGTAGCGATTGATGAGCTGACTGCCCAGGCGCACGTTGCGGTCAAAGGTGAACTGCCCATTGTTGAAGGTGTACGGAATTGCGGTATTGGTGACGACTCCCTGGATAATGGTGGTGTCGTATTTATCTGACGGTTGCTCTTTGAAGGCTTTGAACAGCGTGGCTACCTGTTGCCATGTGGGGCAAGCGCGATAGCTGATGCGAACGATGCGTTTGCGTCCATTTCCTATAGCCCCCTCAACAATGGTGTAGGGTATTGCACCTGACTCCAGTGCCTGTAGTTGTTCAAATGTACGTGGTGGAAATGGTGCTGGTGGTTCCGGGGATTTTACTGGCTCTGGTACACGTGTTGCCGGTGTAGGTGATGCAGATGTTGCTGAACGAGTACGTGTGGGATGTGCTGATTGTGATGGTACAGGTGGTACATATGGACGTTGTGGATATGAAGATTGCGTTGGTGGCGATGATACCTGAGTGGGACGTGTTGATGGTTGTGGTGCTTTTGTCATGTCGCGCCCACAATGTGAACAGAAGGTTGCACGTTCGGCATTGAGCGCGTTACAGTAGGGGCAACGCATAGGAATTTGCTCCTTGTTTTAGCATTACATATAGTGATGATGGACGACGGACGTGATAAATCACCGTACTACGGATAATACGGGTTGTTTTGCCGAACAATCACACTTATGTAAACGCACAGGATATGGCGGAATAAAACGATGTCCATCTTACCTATGGGGAACTGAGGATGGCTTCGACCAACTGTGCATTGCCGGGTGTTTTCTCGAAGAGGCGTATCACCTGCTCGACAGCATCGCGGCGTGGCATGTCTGCCATTTTGCGGCGCACAATCGACATGGCGCGTAGCTCAGTGGGTGTTAGAAGACGCTCTTCCTGGCGTGTGCTGGAAGTGAGCAAGTCGATGGCAGGATAGATACGACGTTCGGCGAGGTCACGGGCGAGGCGAATTTCGAGGTTGCCTGTTCCTTTGAATTCTTCGTAGATAACCTCATCCTGGCGACTTCCGGTCTCGATGAGGCAACTGGCGAGAATGGTGAGGCTACCCCCCTCTTCCAGAGCGCGAGCGTGGCCGAAGACACGGCGTCCGATTTCGAGTGCTTGCGCGTCGATGCCGCCCGAAAGTGTGCGATTGTTGCCGCGTCCGCCATATTCAGGGGCGCGGTTATGGGCGCGAGCAAGGCGTGTGAGCGAGTCGAGAATAATGACAACATCACGTCCCTGCTCAACTAAGCGTTTTGCATCGTATAACGCCTGTTCGACGATAAACCCATGTCGTTTTGCTCCCTGGTCGAAGCTGGATGCGTAAATTTTGACGCCGGGGCCGCGTACTTCCATGCGCCATTCTGTGACCTCTTCCGGTCGCTCATCGACGAGGCACAGGAAGAGTGAGGCTCGCGGAAAGTTCTTGAGTATTGCTGCGGCGGCCTGACGCAGAATCGTCGTCTTGCCCGCCTGCGGCGGAGCGACGACGAGGGCGCGTTGTCCGAAGCCAAGCGGCACGAACAGGTCTATCACGCGAGGGGCAATCGGCGTTGCTCCCGTTTCCAGCGTAATGCGCTGATGCGGATAAATAGGCGTCAGTTTTTCAAAAGATGTGTGTGTTGAGGTCACTCGTTGTGTCCTGTCATTCGTTTGTTTGGATTGGAGAAGATGCGGTACGATTGTTTGGGTTCACGTGAAGCGATACAGAGCGTTTCTACGTTGGCAATGTGAAGCGATAAATCGCATGACCACATCTACCGATACTGTACCACATTCCGTCAAGATATATTTGTAGGGGGCGTAATGATGTGGATTGACAAATTAACTGAGCATTGTGTGGGAACGGATGTATCACATCCGTCTGGCCTGATCTATCATATTCGCACAGACGTGATACATCGGTTCCTACACAATGCTCAGGTTATTCCGTCACAGAGTGACGTTAGTTGTGACAACGAGTATTAGCAGCCTACAGCGTAAGGTTCGCGGTACATGACGCCTTCATCGGCGGTACTGACCTGATGATAGGTGTAGCTATTGCCCTTTGTGGGGCTGAGGTAGCCTGCTTGCTTGACGATGGCGGGTGCTGCACCGACGGATGGAATCAGTACAGGCGAAAATGCCCAGTTGTCAGCAGGAATGAGACCACCAATGTAGCGTCCGAGAGCGCGATGCTCGGCCTCGACTGTAGCAATCTGTCCCGCGATACGTGCGAGAACGGGTTGCCCCATTGATGCGAACTCGTGAATTGCCGCCAGGAATGCGGAGTCGAAGACGCCTTCGAGTTGCTGCTGCGTCTCGATGAACGTATTCAAATCCTCGAACGTCTCTTGACCATGTGGGAAACTGAACGTGCTGGCGAGCGGTTCGCCACCATTAGCGACAAAGAAGAGTTCGTGAATTTGCTCTTCAATCAGTGCGGCTTCAAGCACATCGTAAGCTGCGCTTTTGACACCTATTCCCAGCTTATAGGCATTTTTAATGCCGTTGGTATAGAAGGTGACAGCCAATCGCTCTGCCGTTGCTGCAACGCTAAAGATTGTCTTCACGGAATCTACCGTACAACTCGACCCACTCACTGCTTCGGCATGAGTGAGTTGCGGCGTGAAGAGTGTTGCTCCTACTGCGAGACCCGTTGCGCCAACGGCTCCTGCGATTGCACCTTTCAGCATTGTGCGGCGTGAGCGTGGGCCTTGAAACGATGCTAACAATCTGGAATTGGCAATCTCAGGAGTTAGCTCGACGGTGGGCGTCTCTTGTGCTACTTTTGAAGTAGCGTCGTCATGGGTTGCCATTAGGAATGATCCATCCTTTCCTGTTATCAGGCTTTTGACTGTATACACTATCTGTACATACATCAATCGTCACACTGGCCCTTTCCAGCGTGACCGGCCATTGCCTTGACCTGGAAGTGTTAAAAGGCGGGCTAAAAAGAGTGATATTGGCGCATGTATAAGGTGCGCTATATCAACAGTGATTTGATTTTATGCTTCATAGCAAAAAACATGCTTTATAAGCACAAAATTACATCAACACTTCCGATATCAAATACGCTATCACTGTTTAATTGGATGACAAATTTGAAAACTTCTAAGGAAATTAGTGGAATAGTCAGCAATAAGGTTAAACATATACTTGAGATAACACCTGGAAAAATATGATGTGTTATGATGAAGAGATATCAGGCAAACAAATTTCAGAGAGCGAGGGAGAGTAAGACAGCATGGACGAGCAAGAGAAACAGCAGATTATCAAATCGTGTACACGATTTTTGCGCTACCACTATCCGCAGACACCGCGTCAAGTATTGAGTACACTTGCTGAGACAACGGACGCAGAGCTAGAAGCTGACCACTATGGTCAGGGCAAATTAATTAGCTCATTCGAGAACGAGATTGCCGATATGCTGGGGAAAGAGGCGGCGGTTTTTATGCCGAGTGGCACAATGTGTCAGCAAATCGCGCTACGTATCTGGTCGGAACGAAATAGATTGCCACGTGTCGCATTTCATCCCACCTGCCACCTTGAGATACACGAGCAGTTCGGTTATCAACGATTGCATCATCTCGAAAGTGTGCTTGTTGGTACTACAGATCGTATGTTTATACTTGATGATTTGAAGAAAGTATCAGAGCCAATTAGCGCATTGCTCATCGAACTGCCACAGCGCGAAATTGGCGGTCAATTGCCGACCTGGGACGAATTGAACGCGAGCATCGAATGGGCGCGAGAAAAGGGAATTGCGACGCATATGGATGGTGCGCGTCTCTGGGAATGTCAACCTTTCTATAATCGCTCCTACGCAGAAATTGCGAGTTTATTTGATAGCGTCTATGTCTCGTTCTACAAAATACTGAACGGCATTGCGGGCGCGATACTTGCCGGTCCAGCCGATTTCATTGCAGAGGCGCGAGTGTGGCAGCGTCGGCACGGTGGCAATCTCGTCCACCTCTATCCCTATGTACTATCAGCGAAACAGGGCATGGCGACGCATCTTGAGCGTATGGGAGAATATCATGAGAAGGCGAAATCTGTTGCCAGTGTCCTTTCTGAATTTTCGCGTATCAGCGTTGTCCCCAATCCACCGCAGACGAACATGATGCATGTCTTTTTGCAGGGAGACCCTGAACGACTCATTGAGGCATCGCTTGATGTTGCACGTGAGACGAAGACACTCCTCTTTTCTGGCCTGACACCTACGTTGCTTCCTGGCTACTCGAAATTCGAGTTGTCGGTTGGTGATGCTACGCTGGATTTGAGCAATGAGGAGATAAGAGAATTGTTTGAGCGCATATTTGATGTATCTTAACGAAGTAGCTTGGACATTGTAGGAGCCTAGTAATGCGGATTAAAAAATGAACGCACCTATCTGTAGTCCGGCAATTCATCGCGGACGAGTGCCTCTTGCGGTGTGAACTCGTCCGCGATGAATTGCCGGACTACAGATACTCTCTGAGAGATTACTCTAGTCTTTCGTATTCACTTTCAGGCTTTATACATGTTAGCGAAAGGAGAGGAAGACCTAAATCACGTATTCTCATGAGAATACCGTGTAGCGCAGTCTGGTCTACTACGGGGCCAGAGAGGACGGTTTCCCCATTATCTTCTCTCATGATGGTCAATCCATTGAACCAATCCGACCACTCACTGTCAAGATGTCCTTTGATGGTAATGCGATAGACATCGGAAGCCATAGAATATACTCCTCAGACGGCATTGAGCTGAAACCGATGATAGGTGGAACGTATCGCAGTACGTGGAGATGCCTCATCTGCACTCGGCTCGTCTCTCAGGTAGAAGCTGACTTCGAGGCTTCTTTCTTGAGTGTCATATATACTATGCCAGAGTGTGCGTACATCCGAGAGAAGTTCACGTCCAGTTGCCGCGATGTATTCTTGTTGCATAGCGTCATCTGCAAACACACAAGCGTTTGTCTCTTTCAGAAAGTCTACGCTATACATTCCTGAATACGACGCTATTGCCTGTTTGAGCGTCTGATAGCGAGCAAAACTATCGGCGCGGCACATTATTGGTGCGTTCTCATGCTTTTCAGGAGATGCCTCCTGGGATGATGCGAGGTGAAGGGGATGATTTGTCACTATCTGTGGAACCCCTTTACCCTCAATAATATATTCCATGTTATGACCATATGCATGTTCCCAGACAAAAGACTTTCCATATCGGTCTGCCACAATGTAGTGGCAAGAGAGCATCACATGGTAATGTTTATTCAATAGTAACGCTTGTTGTGCCTCTTCCACGCTGGCGCAGGTATCCAGGAGCAGACGCAATATCTGCAATTCATTGATTCCAACACGAAATAGCTGTGTTGGATTCGTGAGAGACATATTGTTTGGATCACCATCGGCCATCAGGGAGACGGTAAGCCCTTCGGAGTTTATGCCATCGAAACAAGCACCCAGGAGATCCATGCAAGCCAGATAGAGTGAAGGATAGCCGACGTCCGGATACATCTCCATAATGTAGGGTTCACTATATGTTGGCTTGAGTGTAATACCGTGAGGGACGGGAATATTCAACATTTCAAGCATACTTTCCGTCTGAGCGTCGCAGTTACGGCTTAATAGACCATGCCCGTTTGCTGTTGTTT